>CALDZS010000292.1 GCA_937944065.1 uncultured Amylibacter sp.
TTAGAAGCGGCTGATCCATTTACAGGTGTCATTGTTATGGGATGGGGCACAGCGCCCGGATCATCACAACGATACCGCGCCACAGTGTTGATCAGTGAACCAGCCCTAAGCGCGCGCAGTTTAAAAGTGTCGGTTCAAACATCTAGCGGTGCGGCAAGTGCGGAAACGCAGCGCCGTATAGAAGACGCTATCTTAACTCGTGCACGGCAATTACGTATTCAGAATGCAAAACTATAACGCCTTTATGTAAGGCCCCTACGAAATACTGACGCCGGGCCACTGCTCGGCGTTTAACGTTAAAGGAACTTCTCATGTCACGATATAATGCCAAGGTGACAGAACCAAAATGGCAAGCGGAATGGGATCAAGTCGAGGCGTTTAAGGCCGAGATCGATCCATCACGCGAGAAATACTATGTCTTGGAGATGTTCCCGTACCCCTCTGGCCGTATCCATATGGGGCATGTGCGAAACTATACGATGGGTGACGTTGTGGCGCGGTATAAATCCGCTGTCGGGTACAATGTACTGCATCCAATGGGCTGGGACGCGTTCGGGATGCCTGCTGAAAATGCAGCTATGGGCAAAAACGTTCATCCAGCTGATTGGACCTATCAAAACATCGCTGACATGCGCTCGCAGTTAAAACCAATGGGGCTGTCGATTGACTGGTCGCGTGAACTGGCAACCTGTGATCCTGAATATTATGGTCAGCAGCAAGCGATGTTCATCGATATGATGGCCAAAGATCTGGTGTATCGCAAGAATGCAGTGGTGAACTGGGACCCTGTGGATATGACCGTATTGGCCAATGAACAGGTTGAAGGTGGCCGTGGTTGGCGATCTGGTGCGTTGGTTGAACGTAAAGAGCTGACACAATGGTTCTTTAAGATATCAGATTTTTCAGAAGAGTTATTGGCAGGTATCGATCGTTTGGATCAGTGGCCAGAAAAAGTCCGCACAATGCAGCGAAACTGGATCGGTAAAAGTCAGGGTCTGCAGTTTAATTTCAAAACTACGGGTGCGCCCAAAGGGTTTGAGGCGTTAGAAGTCTATACAACCCGGCCCGACACACTGTTTGGGGCCAGCTTTGCCGCGATCTCTTGCGATCATCCCTTAGCGAAATCGCTAGAGGCGAATAATCCAGAGGTTAAAGCCTTTAACGAAGAGTGTCGTCAACTGGGCACCACCGAAGAAGCGTTGGAAACGGCAGAGAAACGTGGGTTTGACACTGGGATTACAGTTACGCATCCATTCAATGAAGCGTGGGAAATGCCCGTCTATATCGCGAACTTCATCCTTATGGGATACGGCACTGGCGCAATTTTTGGCTGTCCTGCGCATGATCAACGCGATTTGGATTTCGCACGTAAATACGATTTGGTCGTGACCCCTGTGGTTTGTCCCGCGGAACAAGATCCAGATACGTTCACTATCGGGTCCGAAGCCTACACTGGCGTTGGCAACATCATTAATTCTCGCTTCTTAGATGGGCTGAGTATTGATGATGCCATGACCGAAGTCATTAAAAGGATCGAGGCGGCAGGAACAGGCCAAGCGCAAACCAACTATCGCCTGCGCGATTGGGGTGTGTCGCGTCAGCGGTATTGGGGATGTCCGATCCCTGTTGTGCATTGCGATGCTTGCGGCGTAGTTCCCGAGAAGAAAGAGAATTTACCAATAGAGCTGCCAAAAGATGTGACATTTGACCGTCCAGGTAATCCGTTGGATCGTCACGAAGGGTTCCTAAACTGTGAATGCCCAGCCTGTGGAAGGCCCGCCAAACGCGAAACTGACACGATGGATACATTCGTCGACAGCTCTTGGTACTATGCGCGCTTCACCGCACCGCATGCGGACACACCGACCGTTGCGGCAGACGCCGAGTATTGGATGAATGTTGATCAATATATCGGTGGCGTGGAACATGCGATTTTGCATCTTCTTTACTCTCGCTTCTTCGCGCGAGCGATGAACATAACGGGTCACCTGCCAGAGGCAGCGATAGAACCGTTTAACGCTTTGTTTACCCAAGGCATGGTGTGTCACGAGACCTATAAAGATCCCGACGGCCAATGGCTGCAACCAGACGAAATTAAATCCGTCGATGGTGGCTTCGTTACCAAGGACGGACAACCCGTCACGGTCGGTCCCTCTATAAAAATGTCTAAATCGAAAAAGAACGTGGTCGACCCAGAAGATATCATTGATCAATATGGTGCCGATACCGCGCGTTGGTTCGTGATGTCAGACAGTCCGCCTGAGCGGGACGTGGAGTGGACAGCATCAGGCGCCGAGGCAGCGTGGAAACATTTGCAGCGTATCTGGCGTCTAACCGACGAGATCATCAATGCGGATACTGGTGATGGGTCTGCGGATGAAGCGATGTTGCTGAAACGCGCCTCACATCGTGCAATCGCGGATGTAACCGCTGGCGTCGAAGGTTTCGCGTTCAATAAATCTGTCGCGGCGTTGTATCAATTCACCAATACGCTCGCAAAATCCAAGGCAGACGCGGCTGCGAAACGCGAAGCGATGCTGGTTATGGCGCAACTGATGCAACCGATGGTACCGCATTTGGCCGAAGAGGTTTGGTCAACATTAGGTGGTTCGGGTCTGGTTACGCAGGCACTATGGCCAAAAGCTGACCCCGCTATGTTGGTTGATGATGTGATCACCATGCCGATCCAAGTGAACGGAAAGCGGCGCGACGAAATCCAAGTGGCGAAAGATGCGACAAAAGCAGAGATCGAGACACTGGCCTTGGCCAGCGCCACGGTCATTCGATTGTTAGATGGTGCAGAACCAAAAAAGCTGATTGTGGTTCCAGGGCGCATTATCAATGTTGTCATTTAGCCGTCGACATATTTTGGCGACTATAGCCGTCTTGCCAATCGGCGGGTGTGGGTTTGAGCCCGTTTATGGCACGGGTAAAGCAGCCAGTGCTTTAGCTGGAAAACTGCAGATCGAAGAAAAGAATGGTCGCAAAGAATTCGAGTTCCGCGACCGTTTGCAACAACGTATCGGTCGCGCTGGTGGTGCTTCGCCATACTATCTTGCCTATCAGATTACTGTTGAAGAAAAAGAGTTGGTGATTTCCTCGTCCGTCGAAATCATCCGATATAATCTAATAGGTGATCTAACATATTCTATTAGGGAACGTGGAACGGGCAATTTTGTATTTAGGGACAAAGTATCTTCAACCACATCATATTCCGCCACGTCCGAGACATTTCCAACCCGTGTTGCTGAACGTGCAGCCAACGTTCGGCTGGCGCATTCGTTGGCTGATCAAGTTTTTACGCGTCTGTCTATCACAGCAAAAGACTGGCTAAAATGAAGCTAAGCTCGCAACGCGCCACGGCATTTTTTGCCAAGCCAGACAAAGCGTTGGCAGGTGTGTTGATTTTCGGAGCTGACGCCATGCGCGTATCGTTGCGTCGTCAAAAATTGGTCAAAGACATTGTTGGCCCTGCTGGTGAAGAAGAAATGCGCTTAACGCGTATCAGTGCAGCTGACGTAAAATCCGATCCAAGCATTGTGTTGGATGGACTGAAGGCGCAAGGGTTTTTCCCAGGCCCGCGGGTTGTGTTTGTCGAAGGTGTAAATGAGGGCTTAACCGCGATCATCGAAACAGCTTTGTCCGATTGGCAAACAGGCGATGCAATGTTGATCGCCACAGGCGGGCAACTGAATGCGCGATCCAAGCTGCGCAAGGTTTTCGAAACCCCTCAAAACACTGTGGCCATAGGCATCTACGATGATCCGCCCAGCCAACAAGAAATCGAAGACGTGTTGACAAAAACGGGCCTGACAAACGTTGATGCCGAAGCGATGAAAGATTTGTTGGCGTTGGGGCGTACGCTCGATCCTGGTGATTTCCAGCAAACGATGGAAAAGCTGTCCTTGTACAAGCACGGAGATACGACACCCGTGACCAGTGCCGAGATTGACATGTGCGCACCAGCAACATCCGACGCGGGTGTTGATGATGCGTTACACATTGTTGCCGAGGCACGGTCAAAAGAGGTGGGTCCGATTTTGAAACGTTTGTCTGGGCAAGGTGTGAACCCAACGACTTTGTGTATTTCGGCAAACCGACATTTTCGTATGTTGCACGCGGCCGCCAGCCACCCAGACGGCCCTGACAGCGCATTATCACGTGCACGACCACCAGTGTTTGGTGCGCGCAAAGATCGTATGGTTCGCCAAGCCCGCGCATGGGGTGCCCCCAGATTGGAAAAAGCTTTGGCAGTTTTGATGGACACTGATTTGGCGTTACGATCTTCAAAGCCAGTTCCAGATGCAGCATTGCTAGAACGCGCATTCATTCGCATTTCAATGCTTCGCCCCCGCAGTTAGGATTTCAAAAATGTACACATTGATCGGTAGTTATAAATCGCGGGCACTGCGTGTCCTTTGGATGCTTGAAGAGCTAGGTGTTGAGTATGAACACATTGTTGCGCCGCCGCATTCGCCAGAGGTGTTGAAACATAACCCTGCGGGTAAGGTGCCTGCCTTTGTGGTCGACGGCGAAGTGATAACCGATAGTGTTGCTATCATGACGTATCTGGGCGATGTACATGGCCAGTTTACGGCCCCTGCGGGAACTATTGAACGCGCACAACAAGATGCGATGACACTGACAATTATTGATGATTTTGATGCACTTCTTTGGACCGCTGCAAAGCATAGTTTTGTTTTGCCAGAGGAGCAGAGAAACCCAACCATCAAAGAAAACCTAAAATGGGAATTCGCGCGCAATGCCGAGCGTCTGGGCGCACGATTTACGGACAATGAATTCCTGATGGGCGATCAGTTAACCATTCCAGACTTTTTACTGGTTCACTGCATGGGCTGGGCGCGAGTGGCGCGATTTGATGTAGTACGCGATAGTGCGGTAATGGATTATGTCCGCCGCGTGATTGCACGCCCCGCGTATCAGCGGGCAACCTCAACGACTGCTTAGATACTCTGCCGCGGCCAATCCTGCGTGGCGTCCCGTCGCTAGGCATGCCGTGATCAGATAGCCGCCCGTTGGCGCATCCCAGTCCAGCATCTCGCCTGCACAAAAAACACTTGCTTTCTTGCGCAGCATCAATCCGTCCGTCAGCTCTGATGCAGGAATTCCGCCAGACGTGGAAATGGCTTCGTCCATCGGTCTGGGACCCTCAAGCGGAATATCGAGTGACTTTATTGCCCAGACCAAATCTTTGCCGCGAGCGGTGCGCGCATACTCGTTGACTAGTGCCGCCTTGACGGCTGACAATCCAAAAGCCTTTCGTAGTATTGTGGGGCGTGATGCTTTGTCTGATTGTTTTGCTAGGCGCGCGGCCAAATCCTTGGCAGTCACATCTGGCATTATATCGAGGGTTAGCGGCGCACCATCGCGTAGGGATTTGCTGGCAGCATAGACGGCGCCGCCTTCGATGCCTTTGTCTGATATAACAATCTCGCCCAAGATTGATTGCTCGCCAGCCTTCAATCGCACTGGCTTCACTGGCGCGCCGAAATGCGGGATCATATGATCCGACCAATTCACCTTAAAGCCCATATTTATCGGTTGAAACGGAGATAGGGTTACACCCATATCTCTCAAGATTTTTGCCCAATCTCCGGTTGACCCAAGCCGTGCCCAACTGGCACCACCCAAGGCCAATACAGTTACCTTTGGTTTCAATGCCTTTAACCCATCTGGAGTATCAAAGATCGCCGCATCATTTTCCCAACCACGCCAAAACCATCGAGTTTGCAGGGTCACACCCTTGCCTGTTAACCGCGTCATCCACGCTCGCAAAAGTGGTGATGCCTTCATTGCTTTGGGAAATACGCGACCTGATGATCCAGTGAAGACCTCTTGCCCCAAGGTATTTGCCCAAGAGGAAACCGACGATGGGGGAAATTCCGCAACAATGGGATGAATCCATTCATTCCCTGCCCCAAACGCGGCAAGGAATTCGTTTATCGGCTGATCCTTCGTCAGGTTCAATCCAGACTTCCCCGCCATTAAGAACTTGCGCCCAAAGGAAGTCTTTGCATCTGCAATCACGACCGAATGGCCTGCATCCGCCAACTGCTCGGCTGCCATCAGGCCGGCTGGGCCTGATCCAATGACCAACGCATCAATCATGCGGTTGGAAATTTGCCTTTAAATTCCACAACGCGGTGTGGATACGGAATTTCAATTCCATTGTCTTTCAGCGCATTCCAGACCAAGAATAACACATCTGACGTGTATTTATTTTTACCGTCATCAATGCCCTCGCACCAAAACTCAACGGCGAAATCAATACCGCTGTCGCCAAAACCGCGTAACTCGCAATCGGGCTTTTCTGGCTCTAATAGAACATCGGGATGTTTGGCGACGGCCGCTTCGATGATCGCAGGAACTTTGTTGATATCGGTGTCGTAGCTGACAGAGAAATCCACCTCATAACGGTTTCCTGATCCTGCATCAGACCAGTTGGTAATACGTGTGGTGATGAAATCTTCGTTCGGTACAACGATCCATTTACCGTCGAATGTTTCGAGGATGGTAGCGCGCGATAGCATCTTGACGATTGTGCCGCTTTCACCGCCATCCAGTTCGACAAAGTCACCGACCGTGGCTTGTCCCTCTAGCAACAAAATGATGCCAGATATGAAATTGGACGCGATCTTTTGCAAACCAAACCCAAGGCCGACACCTATTGCACCACCCAAGACGGCCAAGGCGGATAGATTGATGCCCATGATGTTCATCAACAGCAAGAAGGCCAGTCCAAAGATACCCAATTCAACCGCTTTGGTCGCGATTTCGCGGGTGGGAACGCGCATCTGTTCTTGGGCACGGATGTACCCAGCTGACTGAGCGTTTGACCAACCACCAAGCCAGAATAAGAACGAGCCAGCGATGGCGCCTCGTAATATAGCGATCAAGCTGAACTTGATGTTACCAATCGCAACGACAGTTTCATCTAGGAATGAAAGAAGCGGATCAAGTAGGCCAACGGTATACAATGCAGCTGCAGGAATTATGATAAACTTCCCTAACATTTTCAGATAGGGTGAATAGAATACATCTTTGACTAGCAGGCGCGCAGCAAGCAGCAAAAATACTCGTTTACCAAATGCGATAACCTCGGTTGACCCGAGCGTAGAGGCTAATATCCCCTCGCCAATGGCGGTAAATCCGTAGGCTAATAGGGGTAAGCAAAGTGGTAGAAAAGTTACTGCAAACTGCATAGGTTTTTGTAGCAAGGCCGGGATGCGTTCGCTTGTTAATAGGCGCTTCAGAATCGGCACGATATATCGGCTTGTAAGCCAAGCGGCGAAAAATGCGCCTATCAGCATTGCAAACTGCGCCCATGCGGCGGGACTGGTTAGCCAGTTGATCGCCAATTCAGAAAACTGAGTCCAATAGCCAAGTGCTTTTGCGGTGATGTCCATGCCAACTAATTTCCTGATCTGCGTAACAGATCGTCTTTACCGCAAAGAATTTGCAAAAGCCATGCAGCTATTGCAGGCCAAGCAATACGCGCAATTCTGGATCGCGCAAACTGACGACTTCGCCAAGATGCGCGTCTGCATCCGGGCTCGCCA
>CALDZS010000293.1 GCA_937944065.1 uncultured Amylibacter sp.
AACACATGACCAGGAAGCCTTCGTTGTCCCATAGGGCTTCATCAGAATCGTTAATCCTGAAATCGTAATACTGCTGGTCATTCAATTCTATGTTGGCGCGGGTTGGGTTTATGACGTCACCTGTCCATCCGTTTGGTAACCGCACAATAAGGGCGCCGAACTCTACGTCGTTTAGGTATTTATAGACTTTCCACGGCTTCAGTTTTTTCGCATCTTTTCCGCTGTGTCCTGCTGGACCAGCGCGCTGTGTCCATCCCCCGACAGACCAGCCAATTTTTTTGGCCTTACGGTAAGCTTTGATATCTTGTTGGGTGATATTGTGGGGGCCAAATATGTTCAGCACTTGTGATGTCGCACCGGCTGGAAACGTCACGCGCTGCCAACCAATCTTGCCGTCGATTTCATAACACTCGGCACTTTGGTGCGCGCTGGGCAACCGTTTGATTTTTTTCATCGCCTGTTCGGCTGCGAAAGATGTGGTGCCGATCATGGCGGTCAGGAATGCGAAAAATATAGTGCGTAACATAAGCGGCTCCGTTTGAATGACCAAACGGTAGCAAAGAATTAGCTTAAGTCAAAATCATAAATCTACTGCGCGCATTATGGTTCGCAAACGCGCGCAGTGCAGATTTATCTGGTGAACTTCTTGTATTTCACACGTGTTGGTTCCAACGCATCGGGACCCAGACGACGTTTCTTGTCTTCTTCGTAATCCGCAAAGTTGCCTTCGAACCATTCCACATGGGAATTGCCTTCGAATGCCAACATATGCGTACAGATACGGTCGAGGAAGAAACGGTCGTGTGAGATGACTACGGCGCAGCCTGCGAAATCCGTGATCGCATCTTCCAACGCGCGCAGGGTTTCAACGTCCAAGTCATTCGTCGGCTCATCGAGCAGCAATACATTGCCACCGTCTTTCAACAGTTTCGCCATGTGCACGCGGTTGCGTTCACCACCCGACAACAGTCCCAAAGGTTTCTGTTGATCGCCGCCTTTGAAGTTGAACGAAGAGCAGTAGGCGCGAGAGTTGATCTCGGCGTCCCCCAGCATGATGATATCTTGGCCGCCAGAGATTTCGTCCCAAACGGTTTTCTTGTCGTCCAACGCGTCACGTGACTGATCCACATAGGACAGTTTCACAGTGTCGCCGAATTCACAGGTACCGCTGTCGGGCTGTTCGTGGCCTGTTAACATACGGAACAGGGTTGATTTACCAGACCCGTTGGGACCGATCACGCCGACAATGCCGCCTGGTGGCAGGCTGAATGATAGGTTGTCGATCAACAGATTGTCGCCAAAGCCTTTGTTCAGGTTTTCAACCTCTAGCACTTTGTTACCCAAGCGCGGACCGTTCGGGATGATGATCTGAGCTTTGCCAACTTTTTCGCGTTCTGACTGACCCGCCATTTCGTTATAGGCGTTGATACGGGCCTTCTGTTTGGCCTGACGTGCCTTTTGTCCCTGACGCATCCATTTCAATTCCCGCTCTAGTGTGCGGGATTTGGATTTGTCTTCGCGGGCCTCTTGCAACATGCGTTTGGCCTTTTGTTCGACCCATGCGGAATAGTTGCCTTCGTATGGGATGCCGCGACCACGATCGAGTTCCAAGATCCAGGTTGTGATCTCGTCCAAGAAATAGCGGTCGTGGGTTACGATTAGGATGGTGCCTTTGTATTCCATCAGATGGTTTTGTAGCCACGCAATGGATTCAGCGTCTAGGTGGTTGGTCGGTTCGTCCAGCAACAGCATGTCAGGTTTTTCCAACAGCAGTTTGCACAGGGCGACACGGCGGGCTTCGCCGCCTGACAAGTCAGCAACATTTGCGTCGTCAGGGGGGCAGCGCAATGCCTCCATCGCGATGTCGATGCTGGCGTCTAGGTTCCACAGATCAGCCGCGTCGATCTCGTCTTGTAGTTTGGCCATCTCTTCGGCGGTTTCGTCCGAATAGTTCATCGCCAATTCATTATACTTGTCCAAGATCGCCTTTTGCGGTGCGACGGCCAGCATAACGTTTTCACGTACAGACAGTGCCTCGTCCAATTTCGGTTCTTGCGGCAGGTAGCCCACGGTCGCACCTTCGGCCACACGCGTTTCACCTTGGTAATCGGTATCGATCCCCGCCATGATGCGCATTAGGGTCGATTTACCCGTACCGTTCACACCCACCACGCCGATTTTCACGCCGGGCAAGAAATTCAGGCGTACATTCTCAAAACATTTCTTCCCACCGGGATAGGTTTTGGACACACCGTCCATGTGATAGACATATTGATAAGCGGCCATGAGCATGCTCTTTCGATTTGAATAGGGTTTTGGGGTTTCTAGTGCGCAGGCGCGCTGATGGCAATTGCAAATCACATCATTCCAGTTTGCCCCTTCTCGCACGGTATTATCAGTGCATTAACATTGTCGATGCATAAAGGGGCCTCGGATAATTTCGAGGTCTTTATGCGATTGCTATTATGTCTGTTTCTAATTGGGCGCGCGGGTGGTGCCGATGCCGATGGATTGCCCCCTGACCAAATGCAAATTCAGTTGGGATCGCGCCACATCAGCATGAACCAAAACATGAAGGAAAATGGGTTTGAGGAGTTTAATCCCGGTGCGACATTTACGTGGAATGATCGTGCATTTGGACTGAACTATGCAGCCGGCGCATTTCGAAATTCCTTTGGGAACCTTGCACCGGTCGTGGCGATCTCAAAGCTGTGGTCGGCAAATTACGGCCTAAAACTGGGTTTGTTTGCTGGCCTGTCTTATTATGGTGACGATGCAGATTTTATTTCTGTTGGGTCAACAAGTACTGGCGTTATTCCGATTATGGGATTGCAGGCGAATTACGAAAACGCATATGTTCAATTGCTACCGACGGATGACGATCACCCAGGGTTTGGGTTCTTGCTGGTGACGGGTTGGGTGTTCCCGCTGAACAAGCAATAGCGCTTACAGCATCAATGTTATGGCCTTACCAATCAAATAGATTGATATAATAAGCAGCAATATTTGAATGAT
>CALDZS010000294.1 GCA_937944065.1 uncultured Amylibacter sp.
GCGGATTAGAAATCGCACTGTCAGCCGACATCATCCTTGCCGCTGATCACGCATCATTCGCACTGCCAGAAATTCGCTCTGGCACCGTGGCGGATGCTGCTTCGATTAAACTGCCCAAACGAATCCCTTATCACATCGCGATGGAGATGCTTCTTACAGGGCGGTGGTTGGACGCCGAAGAGGCAGCACGGTGGGGAATGATCAATCACATCCATCCAGCAGACCAATTGATGATCAAGGCGCGAGAAATGGCGCAATTGATTGCCTCTGGACCGCCCTTGGTGAACGCCGCCATCAAAGAGATCGTGCGCGAAGCAGAAAATATGAAGTTCCAAGATGCGCTGAATAAAATCACCCAAAGCCAGTTTGAAACTGTGGATCGTCTGTACTCGTCAGAGGATCAGTTGGAAGGTGCCCGTGCTTTCGCCGAAAAACGAGATCCTGTTTGGAAGGGAAAGTAAGGCGTTAACCAAGGTTAATGCATCTTTAAGTTTTCCATGACAAGTTTACCTATCTAGATCTTGATGGGTAGACTATGCGGTTTTGGTGTCTGTTGTTTTTCATTGCGCTGATTGGGTGTGATACGGTTTATACATCGCCCAAGGTGGATATTGCGGGCGCTAACACTCCTGTGGAAATTGTGCCGCTAAACTTCAAAACGGCGCTAATGGCGAACCAAAGCCCGTATCACCCTCGCGGAATTCCAAGGGCGCTGACCAAGGTCGCTGGATCGGGAAACATCACACCAAAAGGGCGCACGCCTGCGACCACGGTCACCCTGCCCCCAATGCAAAAAGCCATCATCGCGCTGCCCAACCCTCCGACGTCCAGCCCATATACCATTGGCGTCTCAGACGTCGTGCAATTGCGCGTCCCAAATGACAATGTTCAAAACAACATTCAGTCTATTACGCCCAAACGGCAGGGGTACAACGTGCATGATGATGGCACGATCGCGCTGCCCGATGTGGGTCGTATCGCCATTGCAGGGCTCAGCTTGCCCGATGCAGAAGAGGCAATTTATCAAGCTCTTGTCGCCAGAGATATCGAGCCAGCATTTTCGCTGGATATCATACAGTTTAATTCCAAAAAAGTGAGCCTCGCTGGATCAGTTCGCAACCCGAAAGTTCAAGCACTCGGCCTACAACCTGTTTATTTGGAAGAGGCGCTGCAATCTGCGGGCGGGATATTCGCCAGCGATGACAAACAGGCCCGCGTTGAATTGTACCGAGACGGCGAAAGATACCAAATACCTGCGAAGGAATTGTTTTCACAGACTTATCTAAAAACCATTCCCTTACTCGATGGTGATGCGGTTGTAGTCGCTTTAACCAACGATCCAGACGCCGAACGGCGCGCCTTTGATCAAAAGGTGCGGATCGCGTCTGAACAACGATTGTCGAGATCCGCCGCAGTGGTAGAGCGCGAATCCGAATTTCGCATTCGATCGGAAAGGATCAAACAGGAACGTGAAAACGCGGCAAAGCTGTTAGAGATTGGCGCGATAGAACGCGATTACGTTTATCTGCTGGGCGAGCATAAAAACCAAGGGCGGTTTGCGCTGCCATTTAACGGCACTGCATCTTTGGCGGATGCACTATTGGATGGCGGCGGAATGTCGACACGAGAGGCTGATTTGGCACAGATCTATGTCCTACGGGCGCGGGCAGTCACCAACGCCATGACAGCCTATCATCTAGACGCGCGCGCAGTGACAAACTTTGCAGCCGCCACGCGGTTTCAGATGCGCCCGAACGATATCGTGTTCGTGACCGAACAAAAAGTCACACAGTGGAACCGTGTGATGCAGCAAATTGTACCAAGTTTGCTGACAAAAGGCCTGTGATTATTTGGCGCGCAATCCTGCGATGAGTTCTTCCAACTGTTCTTGCGGTACGTATCCTGGGATCAATTGATCGCCAGCCACAAAAGAAGGTGTGCCCGAAAAGCCCAGCGCGTCTGCCAGGGCCCGCGATTGCGCGATGTGCGTTTCGACTTCGGTATCAGCCATGTCTGTTTTCAACTGGTCGGTATCTATACCGACAGATTCTGCTGCCTTCATAACGGATGCTTCATCCGCGCGCGGCAGCGCCATCAGCGCCCAATGGAATGGTTCATATTTGCCCTGCTTGCGCGCCGCCAACGACGCGCGCGCGGCCACAACTGATCCTTCAGACAGGATCGGCCATTCGCGCATCACGACACGCAATTGCGGGTCGGCCTTGATCATCGCTTGCACACCAGCGGCTGCGCGTTTGCAGTAGCCGCAATTATAATCAAAGAACTCTACCAAGGTGACGTCGCCGTCTGGATTACCCATGACAATTGCGTTTGGGTCATTAAAAAGGGTATCTTTATTCTCGCTTAAACCGACTGTGGCAGCTTCTTGCTTGGCCTCCTCCTCGCGCTCGCGCAACAGAGCGACTGCATCCATAATGATTTGTGGATTTTCCATGATTGCTTCGAGTGCAAGTTTCTTAATCTCTTCCTCGGACATGTCAGCGGCATTGGCGACAGGTGCACAGATCAACGCGGCACTGGTCAAAAGAAGGGCAAGAGTATGTTTCATCAGGATTACCTTATGTAAAAATCCCCTTACTTCAATCATGCCCACGCAAGTACATCAAGTAAACTTCCCGCGAATTGACATATTCTTCGCCAAAACGTGAGAGCGAAGTCAATTGACCTTTGGCCTGTCTGGGGCGACACAGGGAGGTATGATTAATCAGATCAAATATTTTGTGGCTCTAGCGTTTGGTATCCTAACGATGCTGACCGTGACGCATGCCGCATCGGCGGCCACGTCGGAAAGTCATCACAGCTATGCTGTGTCGGCCAAGCTAATTTCGGCGCAAAATGGCGTGAATCCGGAGCAAACAACAATTTCCGCCGCTTTACAGGTTAAGCTGAACGAAGGTTGGAAAACATACTGGCGATCGCCCGGCGAAGTGGGCTTGCCGCCTTCAATTCAATGGGAAGGGTCTGAAAATCTGAGCGATGCGGTAATTCAATGGCCCGCCCCCACACGTTTTGTTGCATTTGAAATAGAGAACTATGGCTACGAGAAATCCGTTACATTTCCTGTCCAATTGCTGTTGGAAAAGGCCGGTGCCGCCACGCGCGTAACTGCAAACGTGAACCTGCTGGTCTGTTCTGATATTTGCATTCCAGAATCATTTCAGCTGACGCTGGACCTGCCTCAGGCGACTGGTTTTGACAGTCTGTCCGCCAAACGTATCGCCACGGCGATGGCCAAGATACCCAGCACCCCAAGCGACAGCCACGTACGCCTTGTGGGTAAAGATTTTAACATCGCGTCAAATAGGCTGGTTGCACAATTTCACAGCGAAAAGGGATTTGGCGACGTCGACGTTTTCCCCGAATATGGCCAAACGACCTTTGGTAGACCCACACTCAGCCGCAGCAACGCTGGCACCCTTCTAACAGCATCATTTCCTGTTCTCTATGCAGACGGAACCGGTTCAGGTCTTGATCTGACCCTGACCGACACGGACCACGCGGTAACTTTCGAGGCTGACAACGCCCCTGCCCTTTCGACGCAAGGAATGACGCCGTCAATATGGTGGTTCCTTATGCTGGCGTTCATCGGGGGTGTTATCTTAAACGTAATGCCCTGTGTTTTGCCTGTTCTATCAATCAAGCTAGCGTCGGTCATCCAAGCACAATCCGAAAGCCACGCCGCCATTCGCGCCAGCTTTTTGGCAAGTGCCGCGGGTGTTTTGACGTTTATGGTCTTGTTGGCGGCCCTATTGGCCGTGGCACAATCGATGGGTCATGCCGTTGGATGGGGAATTCAGTTCCAAAATCCGTTTTTCTTGGCCTTCGTCGTCAGTCTCTTGATCTTTTTTGCAGCGAATATGTTTGGCCTGTTTGAATTGGCATTACCTCACAGCTGGACCAACCATATGGCAGGGCATGCGGGGACGGGTCATGTTGGTCATTTCCTAACAGGTGCCTTTGCGGCCTTGTTGGCGACCCCATGTTCAGCCCCGTTTTTGGGGACGGCCGTTACGTTTGCACTGA
Source organism: uncultured Amylibacter sp. (assembly GCA_937944065.1). Lineage (GTDB taxonomy): Bacteria > Pseudomonadota > Alphaproteobacteria > Rhodobacterales > Rhodobacteraceae > Amylibacter. The sequence continues at coordinate 4,045 of CALDZS010000294.1, forward strand.
CGGGCAGTATCACGCAAATGTTCGCAATTTTCATTGCCTTGGGCCTAGGTTTGGCATTGCCGTATTTGATTTTCGCTCTGTTCCCAGCATGGGTTCAGTACTTACCAAAACCAGGGGCATGGATGACACGATTGCGGATGTTGCTAGGCGTAATGCTGGCGGCAACTGCGCTGTGGTTGCTGACCGTTTTATGGACAGTTAATGGCGCATTGCTTGCAGGTTTGGTCGGGTTGATTGCGGTGGGTGGCGTGCTTGCGCATATTACATCTACGAGTACAATTGGAAAATCCACATCTTTCGCCATCGCAATGTTTGCAGCGTTAATGGCACCAACCTTGATTGCACCTCCAGTGCTGGAACAGCCAGCCACATCGACCAGTTCATCATGGCAACCCTATTCTGCTGATTTGGTCGCGGCAGAGGTTAAAAAAGGTCAGACCGTATTTGTTGATGTCACAGCAGATTGGTGTCTAACCTGCAAGGCAAATAAAAGACTGGTGCTTGATAGCGGACAAGTAGCAAGCGCGTTTTCTGCTGATACTGTCACCACTGTGCGCGCGGATTGGACCCGTGCCGATCCAGCGATCACGGCGTACCTGATGGACAACGGTCGGTTTGGTATTCCGTTCAATATTATCTACGGCCCCAGCGCACCTAATGGCATCGCGTTACCCGAGATTTTAACCAAAAACAAAGTCCTAGAAGCACTAACCGCCGCGCGCTAGTTATTGCGCTAGGCCGTTGGTTATGACCGCTCGTCGTGGGTCATCTGCAGGTATGGTTTCCGTCAATTTTTGCGCCGACAGATAGGCCGCCCTAGCCTGATCTGCTTGGCCCAAAACTGTGTAAGCCTGCGCCAAGCGCAACCAGCCATTCAGATCGCCTGGGTTTTCTTCTAGACGCGAGGCCAGACCAGCAACCATACTTTCGATAAATGCTTTTTGATCATCAGCAGACATTTGTTGCGCGTCTTCTACATCTTGCGCAGATGGGCCACGTGGTCGCGCTTTGTTGTCCAAATCAAGGGGTGGCAAACCCAGCGAACCACCAAACCGATTGGCTAGTTCTGCAAAGCTGGGCATCCACGGTTCC
>CALDZS010000295.1 GCA_937944065.1 uncultured Amylibacter sp.
TTCCTTTTCTTTGGCATGCTGTTACGGATACCCTATACGCAGATGTAAAGCGGAGGAACCCCATGAACGTCTTGAACAAAGCCATCGTCATCCATGCAGCGAAAGACTTGCGTATTGAAGAACGCATCGTCGACCAACCGGAGCCAGGACAGGTTTTGTTGCAAATGCAAGCTGGTGGGATTTGCGGGTCGGATTTGCATTATTTTAATCATGGCGGTTTTGGGCCAATCCAACTGCGAGAGCCAATGATCCTAGGGCATGAGGTATCAGGCACGGTGAGCGTGCTTGGAGAGGGCGTCGATAATTTGCAAGTTGGTCAACTGGTGGCGGTATCACCGTCGCGGCCTTGCCAATCATGTGAATACTGTCTTCAAGGACAGCAGAACCATTGCCTAAACATGCGATTTTACGGCAGTGCAATGCCCTTCCCGCACATTCAGGGTGCGTTCCAACAAATGCTCGTGGCTGACGCAAATCAATGCGTGCCAGCCGATGGCCTGACAGCGGGTCAGGCTGCGATGGCTGAACCATTGGCGGTATGCTTGCACGCGGTGCGACAAGCTGGCAATTTGGTTGGCAAAACAGTGTTGGTAACGGGATGCGGTCCGATTGGATGCTTAACCATTCTGGCGGCGCGTCGCGCGGGTGCGGAGCAGATAATTGCGACAGATTTGTCTGACTATACCCTTGCAATGGCGCGCACATGCGGTGCGGATATCGCGTTAAACACCAAAGATGATCCTGATGCTTTGGCATCATATGAATTGGGTAAAGGCCAGATTGATGTACATTTTGAATGTTCTGGTGCTGCCCCTGCCCTGGCTTCAGGTGTTAAAGTGTTGCGACCAAAGGGTACTTTGGTGCAGTTGGGACTTGGCGGGGATATGACCGTACCAATGCAAGCAATGACGGCCAAGGAAATTTCGTTGAAAGGATCGTTTCGATTTCATTCAGAATTCGCAACAGCGGTAAAACTGATGCTGTCAGGGTTGATCAAAGTTGACCCACTGATCACCGAAAGTTTTGATATGGCCGATGCGCAGAGCGCGTTCGAGCGAGCCGGCGATCGAAGTTCTGCAATGAAAGTGCAGTTGATATTCTAGGGCTGACTTAAGACGGTTAATAAATCCCCAATGCAGCAATTCCCACTACAATAAGCATCGCGCCGGCCATTGCTATGTTGATCTTTTGCTGTGTGTTTGGCCCAAGATTGAGACTGCCCAACGTCACCCCAAGCCTAAGCCAGATCAAATGAACAGGTATCCAAATGGCGTTAAACAGGATCAGTTTGATCACTACTTCACGCACAGGAGCATCAGGCATGAAAGCAAAGCCCGAGAACAGCGTTGTCGCGACAACATACGCTTTGGGATTGATGAACTGCATTGTAAAAGCGCTGCGAAACCCAAGCGGCCGCTCTGCCGCCTTGAACCCGATGCGTGTCCCCGCTGTCGCGATACGCCAAGCCAAATAACATAGATAGCAGATAGAGGCGATCAGCAGAACTGTGCGCAACAATGGTAAGGCCAGCATAATCGCAGAAAGCCCCGTAATCACCATCAACATCGTTGCCGCACCGCCGACAAACAGGCCCGCGACAAAGGACAACCCAGCACGAAAACCGAATGCCGCCCCTACACCCGCGGTGGATAATACACCCGGACCTGGCGTGATCAGCAAAAAGAAAACAGCGAGGCAAAATTCAATCATGCGCTGCTGCCTTGTGGCTTATAAATGTGCGCATTCAGGAACGGCGCTAATAACAGTTCCATCTTTTAGGTGCTGCAATAAATTGTCCACGGTCAAATCCCCCATTGCTGCACGGGTCTCAACAGTTGCACTGCCCACGTGCGGTAAAAGAACTGTATTGGATAGCGCGCGCAGCGCAGGTGGTACGTGCGGCTCGCCTTCAAAAACATCCAACCCTGCCCAACCCAGTTTACCGGTGGACAGCGCGTCAATCATCGCCGCTTCGTCCACGACAGATCCGCGACTGACGTTGATCAAGGTGCCTTTTGGCCCCAGTGCGTTCATCACTTCGGCATTGACGATTTTGTTTGTCGATGCCCCGCCCGGCGTAATGCAAATCACCACATCACAATCGCGCGCCATATCAACTAGGTTGTCATAATAGGTATATGCGACATCCTTTTTCGTTCGGGTGTGGTAAACGATTGTCGGATTCCACGGCGCCAGCTTGTCCGCGATTGCCTGACCAATACGACCTAGACCGAGAATACCAATGGTCTGATTATCCGCCGAACGTGTCAGTGCAGACGCACCGCTGGATTCCCAATCCCCCGACCGCGCATAAGCATCATCGCGCAACAGTTCGCGATAGCAGGCAAGATACAGCAGAACTGCGGTGGTCGCGACCTCTTGGTTCAACACGTTCGGGGTATGGGTCACCTTTATCCCGCGAGCCGCTGCAGCATTTGCGTCTATCGCGTCGTACCCAACACCATAGGCGCTTACCGCTTGTAAATTGGTCAACGAGGCCATTAAATCAGCGTTCAACCCGTCATGGCCATTGGTGATTACATGGGTAATTTCATCTGGCTTAAAGTTATCCAGTTGATGAATTGTGAATGCCGCCTCTAGCCGAGTACGCATATCGTCGGTGATACCACCAATTTGTAAAAGATCAGGCATCTTGGTCTACCTTTTGATGTTGATGGCCAAGGCCCTCGATTTTCAGTTCCATCGTGTCGCCTTTCTTTAAGAAAACGGGCTCAGGTTTCATACCCAAACCGACACCGGGCGGTGTGCCAGTGGTAATCACGTCACCGGGATGCAGCGTCATCAGGCCGCTAAGGTGTTCAATGATTTCAGCAACGCTAAAGATCATCGTGGCGGTGTTACCAGTTTGCATTCGCTTACCGTTTACATCAAGGCTCATGGCAAGGTTTTGCGGATCTGCGATCTCGTCGCGGGTCACCAACCACGGCCCCGTAGGGCCAAAGGTGTCGCAGGATTTCCCCTTGGTCCATTGCCCTGTCAAATTGGCCTGAAAGTGCCGCTCTGACACGTCGTTGACGATGCAATAGCCAGCGACATGTTCAAGCGCTTCCGCCTTGGAGACGTATTTAGCCATTTTACCGATCACTACTCCCAGCTCTACCTCCCAATCTGTTTGGGTTGATCCACGCGGCATGACAACATCATCATACGCGCCGACAATGGCAGAGTTCGCTTTGAAAAACAGGATGGGATGTTCGGGGATCGCAGCCCCCGTTTCTGCCGCATGGTCA
>CALDZS010000296.1 GCA_937944065.1 uncultured Amylibacter sp.
CTAATGGCATCCAAAAAAAAGCACTGATCCGTTAACTATCATTCGAAGTAGACCCATGGGCTAACCAATCAGGCAGCCGCAAAACGCCTAGATTTCAGTTTATGCGCTGCTTCGTAACAACCGATGCTCAAGACAATCCCAGCACATCCAACATATCATATTCCCCAGGGTCTTTCCCTTGACCCCACAATGCAGCGCGCAATGCGCCGCGGGCAAATACTTTCCGGTCAGATGCCAAATGGCGCAAAACAATCCTTTCACCGTCCGCAGCAAAGATCACATCGTGTTCGCCGACAACGTCCCCACCCCGTATAGCATGAAATCCGATATCACCGCGCTTGCGCTCACCAGTAATCCCATCGCGTCCGCGATCCGACACTGCATCCAGATCAACCCCACGACCGACCGCTGCCGCTTCGCCCAGCATCAGTGCTGTGCCTGATGGTGCGTCTACTTTGTAGCGATGATGCGTTTCCACAATCTCGATATCGAAATCTTCGTCCAACGCTGCCGCCACCTTTTGCGTCAGTTGCGTCAACAAGTTCACACCAAGGCTCATATTACCTGCTCGGACCACAACGGCATGTCGTGCGGCGGCTTTGATCTGGGTCAAGTCTTGCTTGCTCATTCCGGTCGTTCCGATGACGTGCACAGCACGCGCTTGGGCCGCGATTTCGGCATGCGCCACGGTCGCGGCAGGTGCAGTGAAATCAATGATCGCTTGCGCAGATTTTGCAACATCCAACAAATCGTCGCTGACCGACACGCCAATATCTTGACCACCCACGCAGGCGCCAACATCGCGCCCAATCCAGTCGTGCCCAGCGCGTTCGGTAACACCTGCCAGCGTGCATTTATCGCTGGCTAGAACAGTCTCGATCAGCATCTGACCCATACGACCAGAGGCGCCAACGATTGCGATAGCAGGTAGGTTTGACATAGTATGCCCCCAAATATTCCAACGTTTGCTTTGTGTAAATCGCTTTACAGTGTGTTACCTTAAATGGCAAAGGCGACTAAGCAAACAAGAAAGGATCAATCCCATGGGCAAACGTTACGACCAAGACCGATCTGGGCCAAACCAACGCCAATTGCGCGTAGGCGAATTGATCCGCCGTACTGTGGCAGAGGTTTTACAGCGCGGTGATATTCATGACCCCGACCTGTCGGGCGTGTCTGTGACTGTAGGTGAAGTTCAACCGACCCCCGATCTAAAGGCTGCTGTAATCCATGTGTTACCACTGGGAGGGCAGAATGCCGAACTGGTTGTCGATGCTTTAAACCGCAATGCTTATGAAATACGTCGCACCGTGAACAAATCGGTTAAGTTAAAGTTTTCGCCAGAGCTAAAATTTGTCGTCGACACGACATTCTCGAACCTAGACGAGACCCGTCGCCTTTTGGCGCAAGATCAGGTTGTCAAAGACATCGCAACGCCTGACGAGTAATCACATCTGATGAGAACGTCACAGATTGATATCCTTGCGCCTTGTGCGACCGACGCGCCCCATCCAAATATTGGCGCTAAACTGACAACTACGCACGCGCATCCGATCCTCTACCGCCAAATTACAAAATGTGGGTGCACCTATGTGCACAATGTTTTGCAGACTTTGGATAACGTTCCAGCCGATCCGAACACAAGGGTCTCAGCAGCGCATTACTCTAACAATCTAGTGCTAGATACGCCTGCGCGCTTCATCGTAATCCGCAATCCGATATCCCGCTTCACATCTCTTTATTTTGACAAGGCCATGGGGGCAGATCATGCGATAAAACATCGTCTGATCCGCAACAAAATCATTGATCCTGATGTCGGTGGAAATTTAGAAGCCCATCAAGAAAATTGTTATCGGTTTTTGTACTATATCAAGCAAACTTTAGACGGTGCGCCCGACAGGCGTCCCGATTGGCATTGGCGCCCCCAACTGGTGCGCCTAACACATATTGCGCCCTTTGATTTTCATGTTATCACTTTGGAAGGCTTATCTTGGCAACTGCCTGTCATTGCTACTGATACCGTGCCACAAATTTCGCAGGCCCTGCAGGATGTCCCCTTGCGCAACGTCTCGACCAAGCTTATCGACGCTTCAAAACTAATGGTGCCAGAGCTGACAGATATTCTTCGGGATATTTATTCAACGGACTTCGAAATTCACAACCAAGTTTCGCGATATTGGGACACCTACCAAAAAGGACATCTCACCGATGGCAAGACGTAGAAAAGGCGACCGCGTGCATGGTTGGTTGATTATCGACAAGCCCCCGGGCATCACTTCGAATGCTGTGGTTAACAAAGTAAAATGGGCACTAAATGCACAAAAAGCTGGTCATGCCGGCACGCTTGATCCAGCCGCCACTGGCGTGCTTGCGATTGCATTGGGCGAAGCGACGAAAACCATTCCTTACATCACTGACGCCATGAAAGCCTATGAATTCATTGTGAATTTGGGCGCATCAACAAACACGGACGACGCAGAGGGCGAAGTGATTGAGACATCTGACCATCGGCCAACCGACGATCAAATCAAATCCGCACTTGATGCGTTTCGCGGAGACATTCAACAGATACCTCCGAAATTCTCGGCTGTAAAAATTGATGGTGAGCGTGCTTATAAGCTCGCCCGTGATGGTGATGAGTTTGAGATCGCCGCGCGCCCGCTTCATGTAGCCGCGCTCAACATGATCGCACGTTCGGACGCCGATCATGTGACATTGGAAATGACCTGCGGCAAAGGTGGATATGTGCGTGCTATCGCGCGCGACTTGGGGCAATCGCTTGGCTGTCTTGGACATGTTCAATCCTTGCGCCGCATTTGGTCTGGTCCGTTCGAATTGTCTGATAGTATTCCCTACAGTTTGGTCGAAGACTTGGCCAAAGACCCCACGCTTTTGGATCACTTGTTGCCAATGGAATCGGGTCTGCATGATCTTGAGGAAGTTACTTGTTCACCCGAAGCAGCAGTAAAATTTCGCAACGGCAATGCAGCGATGGTGGTCACCAATATGTTGGACTATGGCGACGAGGCCTGGGTGTCCTGCAACGGCGAACCTATTGCCGTTGGCATCTACAAAGCGGGCGAATTGCACCCAACCCGCGTGTTCGTATCAGACACATGATCACGCGCACTCATATCAAAGATGACGCACCGTCCGTTGCTATCTACTCGGATTGCGAAAAATATCGTTATTCATTGACGCGCTCATGGGACGATGCTGGGCGAAAAGCGACCTTCGTGATGTTAAACCCATCGACCGCGACAGAGGTGCAAAATGATCCCACGGTAGAGCGGTGCGAACGCCGCGCGCGCGCGTTGGGGTTTGGTGCATTTCAGGTTACCAATATCTTTGCCTACCGCGCGACTGATCCGCGCGACATGCGGGCACAGTCTGATCCGATCGGTGATGGCAATGATGCCGCTATTTTGACAGCTGCAAACTGGGCAGATGCAATTATCTGCGCTTGGGGCACGCATGGCGCACATATGGGGCGTGGTGCACAGATAGAAGCGATTTTGCGCAGTCAGTTAAACAAGCCATTGCATCATCTTGGGTTATCAAAAGCAGGCCACCCGAAGCATCCGCTTTACATCAGTTACGCCCAACAATTGATTGAATGGGCGGACCAAACTTAATCAGCTAGAAATGCCATCCGCATGAAACTTGGGCAGAATGCAGGCCGACCTAGTGAACTCTCAGTATGAACTCCGCGATGATATCCATAACTTGGGTGTCCAATGGAATATCAGACGGCGGGAAAATCAAATCGGTTTTTGACATGTTGTGGTTGATACCTTCC
>CALDZS010000297.1 GCA_937944065.1 uncultured Amylibacter sp.
ATCTGAAAGTGCATACCAACGATCCAAGGCTCAAGGTGAAGCGCTGGTAAAAAAGCATTTCACACAAGCCGTGATCTTGCGCCCATCAATTGTGTTTGGGCCTGAGGACAACTTTTTCAACCGGTTCGCGAAGATGGCGAAGTTCATGCCAGTTTTGCCTATTACTGGCGGCGATACATTATTCCAGCCTGTTTATGTTGATGACGTAGCACATGCTGCGGCCAAAGGAGCCATGGGTCAAGCGGCTGGTGGAACCTATCATCTGGGTGGTCCCGATGTCGAAAGCTTTGCCGATCTGATTGCGCGTATGCAGAAATCAGTGCGTCGCAATCGCATCGTGATCAACATGCCGACTTGGTTAGCCAAATTTCAGGCCTTCGGTTTTGATATGGCTGAAAAGCTGACCTTTGGATTGTTCAAGAATACAATTTTGACGCGGGATCAAGTTCGCAGCTTGCAGACTGATAATATCGTCTTGGACAACAAACGGAACTTTGCACGACTTGATATCACACCTGTATCGATGGATGCGGTGATTGATGAGTATTTATATTGCCACCGACCGTATGGTCAGTACACAGAATTGACAGAATCTGGTAAAAACCTGCGCACCTAAGAATAAGCAAAGACCAAAAGAATGAAGCCGACAATAATGCGGTAGATCACGTATGGTGTGAAGCTGACTGTTTCCAAAAGCTTCATCATGAACTTTAGTGCGAGCAAGGCAGCTAGGAATGCGAAAAAGGCCGCTATTGCTCCGTCTTTGACCAAGCCCCAGTTTGCATCTTGAACCACATCCAACGCTAGTATTGCGCCAGATGCGAGGATGGTTGGGATCGACATTAACATTGCAATTTTTGCTCCGTCCCGACGGGTATAGCCCATGGCAAGCGCGCCTGTGATTGTCATGCCGGATCGTGAGGCGCCTGGGATCAAGGCAACCATTTGCCAGAGCCCCATTTTAACTGCGTCTTGAATTGTCCAATCGGGCATAGTCTTGGTTTGCGCTGGTTTGCGATCGAACCACCAAAGCACCACACCGAATACAATCATAGCCCAGCCCATGATTACCAATGAGCGCAACCAGTCTTGCAGGTCAAACACGACGATCAGCAATCCAACCACCACCACTGGAATGGTGGCAATGATTAGGCCCAGTGCCAGCCGCGCACCTGCTGATTGTGTTTGGCCGCGGATCAGTTCAAAGAACCCCCAAAACGCCTGTTTGACATCCGACCAGAAATACAAAATTACCGCACCAAGCGTGCCAAGGTGGACTGCGACATCAAGCGCCAGATCGTCTTTTCCATCAATGCTCAGTTTATGTGCAATTTCGAGATGTGCCGAGGATGATACCGGCAGGAACTCTGTAAGGCCCTGAACAATTGCGAGCAATAATAGGTAATATAAGGGCATCAATCCGTCCTGTGATTCGAAGTGACCATAAAAACCTTTGGATTCAAAGGGAATTGCTTATTTAGGTCATTATAGCTTCCTTATTATCTACAGTTTTTCGTTCCAAAATAAGGAGGCATAGCAATTTTCTATATTAAAGGTCAGTAGATATGACTTTTAATCCCGATTTTATACGTATAGAACGTCCTTTCTGGGATTTTACTACTACGCTAAAGGAATTGTCATATGGCCAAGCAACCCATGTTGAAGTTTACAGGCATTGAACGCGATATGCCGCAAAAGCGTGTCCCCGATTTACGCAAATCGGATTATGATGAAATCTATCAACAATATGCAGCTGACAAGGCCGCGGAACAAGCGAGCCGGTGTTCCCAATGCGGTGTGCCGTTTTGCCAAACGCACTGCCCTTTGCACAATAACATTCCAGATTGGTTGCGATTGACCGCAGAGGGTCGTTTACAAGAAGCGTATGAGTTAAGCCAGGACACGAATACATTTCCAGAAATCTGCGGACGCATTTGTCCACAAGATCGCTTGTGCGAAGGCAATTGCGTGATTGAGCAATCTGGCCACGGCACCGTGACCATCGGCTCGATCGAGAAATACATTACGGATACGGCATGGGAAAATGGTTGGGTCAAGGGACCCAAACCCAAAACGGAACGCGCGGAAAGCGTAGGTATCATTGGCGCAGGGCCAGCAGGACTCGCGGCGGCAGATCGCTTGCGCCGCGCAGGAATGCAAGTGACCGTGTACGACCGGTATGACCGGGCTGGTGGATTGCTGACTTATGGTATCCCTGGTTTCAAATTGGAGAAAGACGTGGTGATGCGACGCAACAAACTGTTGGCTGACGCGGGTGTAACATTCGAGTTGAACACAGATATCGGCGTTGATATTCAGTTTGACGAACTGCGCGCCAAGCATGATGCGATTTTGATCGGCACTGGCGTTTACAAATCACGTGACTTATCCGCTCCTGGGTCTGGAAATGACGGCATCGTCAAAGCCATCGATTATCTTACTGCCTCTAATCGTCTAAACTTTGGTGACAAAGTTCCAGAGATTGAAAGTGGCGAATTGGACGCCAAAGGGAAAAATGTCGTTGTTATCGGCGGC
>CALDZS010000298.1 GCA_937944065.1 uncultured Amylibacter sp.
TATAAGGGCCGACTTTGTCGATCGAGGGATGAAATGGCTGCACACATTTGTCGGCACCGCCTTCGCGTTCAATCAAGTCAACGGCATATTGCTGTGGGTCCCAGCCCATTTGCCGCACAATTGCGCCCTGATCACGGATCAGCCATTCATCGTTGATCTGATTGTTAATCGCATGGCAATCAGCGATGATCCGGTACCGTAGTTTCTTTCCCGTTGCCTTGCCATAGACCCCATCGCCCAAATGTGTCGCAGTAGACAAAATCCGGTGTGATGACAGCATGCCATTTTCTGGAGTTCCCGACCAAATGACATCTTCGCCCAGTAAACGTCGGTCAGGAAATTCCGCCAGCGTTGCCATTGTTGCCGCAATCACATTCTCGTTGCCAAAAACCATTGACCCTGGCGATCTGACTGGGATGTCTTTTGAGTAATACTCATGCAAAGTGGACAGGCCACGATGCTCCCAAATTTCTTGCGTGATACCAAGAATATAATCTGGGAAATCTTTGAATTTGTTTGCGAAACCTTTCATTAGGTCCATCCTTTGGGAATTTTGGCCGAACCACGCACGACCAAGGGACTTTCGACCTTGATATGTTTAGGCTCTGACGCGGGATTGTTGATTTTTTCGATCATAAGCGAGACGGTCTCGTCAACCATTACGTTGGCTTTTTGACGAACCGTTGTCAGGTCGTAAGCGGCCAATGCTGCTGGCGGCGCATCATCATATCCCACCACACTAACATCTTGTGGAACACGAAGCCCTAATTCACTGCGCAAAACATCTATCACGGCAAAGGCCATGTGATCAGTCGCAACAAACACAGCATCGGGATGATCTGCTCTGTTAAACATCGTGCGTGCAACGTCTTTGGCGGTATCAACAGTGAACTCGCCCAAAGCGTGATCGTACAGGGCATGACCAAGCTCGGCCAATCCATCGCGAAAACCCGCCTCTCGATCACGTTGTGTCGACGCACCTTCCCACCCGCCGATATAGGCAATGCGTTGATGCGCCCCTTCAACAAAGAAGCGCGCGACAGATTGTCCACCGGCAAAGTTATTAGATGTCACGGCGGACAGACTGGTTGAATCTTGTGAACGGTTAAACAGGACAACGGGTACGCCCGCAGCCTCGCATCTGTTGGTTAGATCATTTGATATGCCAACACTTGCGGTGATGATACCGTCGACCTGATAGTCCAATAATTCATCGATGACCTGATCGGTTGCCTGACTGTCGTTGGACGCCATAAAAACCAAAACGTGGTATCCACGAGCCTGCAATGCATTCGATAGTTTTTCCAACGCAACCGGGTAAAAATAATTGTCCAGATAGGCAACAACGAGACCGATAATCCTGCTTTTGCCTGTGATTAATGATCGCGCCAGTACATTGGGTCGATACCCCAGCTCCAACGCTGCTTCGCGAACCTTGAGTGCGGTTTTAGGGCTGACAGACGCACCAGGAGTGAATACTCGACTGACCGCAGATTGGCTGACACCAGCTTTCTTGGCGACTTGAAATGATGTGACCCGTTCAGCCAAATTCCTGTCCCCCGATTGGAAAGTTCAAGGCACTCATATTGCGTGCTTTGTTGAATTCACGAAGGCGCGCAAAGACATCGACACCGATCTGACGGTAAAGGTCAAGCAAGTCCACCAGTACCCAGTTTTCCCGAATTTTACCGCCCTCCATGCGCCAAAAATCTAGCGACCGAAGCGTTACCTTTGTGTTGTTAGGCGCAATACCCATCCAACCAGCCCCAGATAACGTCTGCGCCATGTCTGGCCACCCCGTCACAGCGACATAGTTCCCTTCAGCAAAGAAATGCGCGGTGATTTCGGTTGGGTATTGTCCGCGGTCAGGCATCGCGTTCAAGAAAGGAATTTGGTGCCAATTTCGAAAACCCGCAATACCACGCGCGGTTCCAATGCCTGCGGGGCCATACCATGTCATACTAGGGTGCCAAAACCTTTCAAGTTCCATTGCTTCTACAGGTTCAGCAGGATGTCGCGTTAGCGCAGCCAACATGTCAAGAACATGCTTTTGCGCGTGCTTTGCATCGTCAACTTGGTCGGTGTGATCAGCTAGTCCGTCTTGGCTAATCGGACCAGGGATATGCCATTCACGCCCTAGACTAGGGGCCATGGGCCAGGCATTGGCCTGCATCATAAGCTCTGGAATATCCCAAATCGCCTGAATTTCGGTAACTTTTCCGTTTGTGAACCTATAAAATTCGTGGAACCGCATATGGGCAAGATGACCTGTTGGTGGAATGTCCAAAAACGGCGCTGCAAAGGTGCCAACATAAGACCCGCAACACCCAATCCAGTCGTCACCTTCTGGTGTCGTGCCAGAGACAATTATCGTATCGCGCCGCTCTAGGTCTGGCATCGCTGTCGCAAGAGGCCCAAAACACGCATTGTAGTATGTACTCGTGCTCAAATCCCCAAAGGGGTGGCACATGTGTATGATGGCATCGTCGCTTAGAAGATTTGAAACCTCAGACGCAACTGAACCACTCTTAAAATCGCGCATTGCGGCAAGCAGCGGCGCGATCAGGGATTTGTTTTTGCGCGCTACATTCATTTACTTGTCTGTGTCTCGAAAGGGTGCACCAGTGCCATAGGGGACGTTAATCCCACCATAGCGACGCACTCGTATATTGCACTGTTCCGCATGGCCAACGAACCCTTCTAGCATGCACAAGCGGCTGCCGTATTCGCCAACAAGCGTTGCAGCCTCGTCAGTTGTAATTTTCTGGTATGAATGGGTCTTGAGGAACTTTCCGACCCAAAGGCCGCCTGTGTACCGACCGGCCTTTTTAGTTGGAAGTGTGTGGTTCGTTCCAATAACCTTGTCACCGTTTGACACATTCGTGCGTGCACCCAAAAATAACGCGCCATAGCAGGTCATTTTGTCCAAGAACCAATCGTCGCGGTCCGTCATGACCTGGACATGCTCTGACGCAATATCATCGGCGACGCTTAGCATCTCATCATACGTGTCACACAATATGACTTCGCCGTAATCTTTCCAGCTGACTGACGCCGTTTCAGCGGTGGGCAGAATTTCTAGCAGACGATCAATTTCAGCTAATGTATCGTCAGCCAGTTTGCGCGAATTGGTAAGCAACACGGCTGGACTGTTATAACCATGCTCTGCTTGGCCAAGAAGGTCCGTCGCACATAGCTCGCCGTCAACGGCATCATCCGCGATTACCATTGTTTCTGTTGGGCCAGCAAACAGATCGATACCAACACGTCCGAACAGCTGACGTTTTGCCTCGGCCACGAATGCGTTGCCTGGCCCGACCAACATATGGACGGGATCAATGGTTTCTGTTCCAATCGCCATAGCCCCAACCGCTTGGATGCCACCCATAACGTAAATTTCATGAGCACCGCCAAGATGCATTGCCGCGATCACTGCCGCATTTGGTTCTCCTTTGAACGGTGGCGTGCAGGCAACGATGCGTGGCACGCCCGCGACGGATGCGGTTGCAACTGACATATGAGCGGATGCTACCATCGGGAACTTACCACCGGGTACATAACAACCAACTGACTGAACTGGGATGTTTTTGTGACCAAGTATGACACCTGGCATTGTTTCAACTTCGATGTCCAACATACTGTCGCGCTGTGCTTGCGCAAAGTTGCGAACTTGTTCTTGGGCAAATTTGATATCGGCGAGCTCTCGGTCCGTTAGCGATGCGATCAACGCCGCGATCTCTGCATCTGACAGCTTAAACGAGGCAGGGGAATAGCTGTCAAATTTCTGGGATAATTCGCGGACAGCGGCATCACCATTGTCCTCGATGTTTTTTAGGGTCGCCTCGACCACCGCTTTGGTTTTTGCGTCATCCTCGGCCCGCTCTGCGTCTGGTTTGCCGCGCTTTAAATATGTAATGGTCATCGTTATTTCCTTGGTGTGGGTGGTGTTTTTTCACCCCGATCATAGGCTTCCCAGCCGTGACCATTGAATACATCCACGCCCAACTGAGCAAGGACATGTGGGAAATCAACCATCACCCAATTATCGGTAATTTTGCCGTCCTCGACTTTCCAAAAATCCATGTATCGAATTTGAATTTTGCGACCCGTTGCTGGAACTCCCATGAATTCGCCTGAATGCACCGCCTCTTGGCGGCCAAAGGCGGCAGCCCATTCACCCATGTACAGACGGGCTTCATCAACACAGACTTTATCTGAAAATGCAGCTTGAAATGGCGATTGCCAATTCTGTTGAAACTCCTTCAAGCCCTGTTTCGTGCCGCAACCAGTGTTGCCCATCCAGCTAAATCCCTCGCTGAAGAACTCGCCGATATCGGCGATGCGATGATCGTTCAGTCCGTCGACCATACCTTCAATCACAGCTTTTGTTTGGGCTGTTTTTGTAAGGTCGGTGTCGCGGCTTAGGATCGCTTGTTCTGGTCTCTGGCCACTCATCCTTTGACGGCTCCTGCGGTTAGACCACTTACAATCTGGCGTTGGAAAAACAAAACAAGGACAAACAACGGAGCAGTGGCAGACACCACGGCGGCTACGGCAAACATGACATTGCCTTCGGTTTGAGTTGTCCCCAAGAAACTGGCGATCTTAGGCACCATTGTTTGGTTGGCTTGACTTAGTAAGGTCGTCGTTACGGTAAAGTCGTTATAGGCCAACAAGAACGAAAACAGACCTGTTGTAATGACACCCGGCCACATTACGGGAACGATCACGTGACGGAACGCTTGGAACCGTGTGCAGCCATCCACCATTGCGCTTTCATCAAGATCTTTAGGAATGTTTAAAAAGAAACTGTGCAACATCCAAAGAGTGAAGGGTTGGTTGATGGCCACCATGACGATAATTGCCGTTGGTAAGTGCCCCCAAAGATTCCATTCAAAAAACGGCAGCAAATAACCGGAAACCAATGTGATGTGTGGCATTGCCCGAAAGACCAAGGCAAGCATCAACAGGTAGAACGCGTATTTTTTCCCTGACCGCGCCAATGCATAGCCACCAAGCGTTCCGAGCGTTAGTGAAATAATAACCACGGAAACAACAACGATACCTGTGTTCAGCGTCGCCCGCCAAAATTCGTTTGTGACCCACGCACCAATATATCCTTTGCCTGTAAATGCGCCCCCCGTTTCGATCTGGGTTCGCACACCCCAAATGGCATTCGTCCAATCAGCCTTGGAAAAGAAATCGCCCTGAACTTTAAACGAACCCCAAAGCGTCCAAAGGAATGGAAATCCGGCCGCCAGTATCCAAACAAACACAAGCCCCCAAATAACCAAATTCAGCCAAGGTGATTTGCGGTGAACAATATCGGACATCAAACTACCTTTTGATTAAAATCGC
>CALDZS010000299.1 GCA_937944065.1 uncultured Amylibacter sp.
AGAAAACTTTGTGGTAAGGACTAAAGTCCTTTTGAACCTATATCCAAGAATTTCTGACGACGATCCGCCACAAGCTTCTTAGGTGATTTCCCCTTAAGTTCAGCAAGCGCGGCTTTTATCGCATCTGAAACACCCACAAAAGCCATCTTGCGATCGCGTTGTGCGCCACCCATAGGTTCTGCAACGACAATATCAGCTACACCTAATTTTTCTAGATCTTGCGCTGTTAAACGCAATGCTTCTGCCGCTTCACGCATCTTTTCAGCATCTTTCCACAAAATTGATGCACAGCCCTCGGGCGAGATGACGGAATAAACAGAATGCTCGAGCATCACCAATCGGTCTGCGGTGGCCAAAGCAACAGCGCCACCCGAACCGCCTTCACCGATCACAACAGACACCAAAGGCACGCCGATTTGCAGGCATTTCTCGGTTGATCTGGCAATCGCTTCGGATTGACCGCGTTCTTCCGCACCTCGACCTGGGAATGCACCTGGTGTGTCCACCAGCGTGATCACAGGCAGGCCG
Source organism: uncultured Amylibacter sp. (assembly GCA_937944065.1). GTDB lineage: Bacteria > Pseudomonadota > Alphaproteobacteria > Rhodobacterales > Rhodobacteraceae > Amylibacter. Next base: position 529 of record CALDZS010000299.1, read on the forward strand.
AACCGTTCGGCCAATTCCATCAATCTAATGGCTTTACGGTATCCTTCGGGGCGTGCCATGCCGAAATTATGATGCAGGCGTGATGTGGTATCGCTGCCTTTTTCTTGCCCCATAACGACGACAGGTTGGTCATTGAAACGCGCTAGCCCGCCCATAATGGCGCTATCGTCACCAAATGCACGATCACCTTGCAGCGGCGTGTACTCGGTGAAAATTGTTTCGATGTAATCGCGGCAATGCGGGCGATCAGGGTGGCGGGCCACTTGGCATTTCCGCCATGGCGACAAATCTTTATAAAGGTTTTCTAGAACAGATGCGGCTTTGGCATCCAAGGCACCAGCCTCTTTATCCATATCCATGGCATCTTCGCTTTTGGCGGCGATGGCGCGCAATTCAGCGGCTTTGCCTTCGATTTCGGCAAGTGGTTTTTCGAATTCTAGATAGTTTTGCATTTTTGCCGCCTTTAGCCAGTCTAACCCTTAATATGCCTTTGGTGTCAGCCAATTGCAACGCGTTTTAGACAGCCAACTAAATGACATTAAGGTTGGATCTCGACACTGGTTCCGATGGGCGTAATCGCCCAGATTTCGCGCATTTGCGTGTTGGTTAAGGCGATACATCCCGCTGTCCAGTCACCCTTTACTTTCATACCGTTGGGAACTTTGTTGGGTTGGCCATGAATGAAAATATCACCTCCGGGACTGTACCCACCTTGCTTCGCGCGTTTGATGTCAGCGGGCAAAGGGTAGTCGAGCCCAAGTGACAACGTAAATGCGCTTTGTGGATTGCGGCGGTTAATCTTAAAATTGCCCTCGGGTGTTTTGCCGTCACCCTCTTTCACCTTGTCACCTGAGGGAGCAAACCCAAGGGCGATGGGATATTCGCGCAGTTTTTGTGCGCCCAAATAGATCGACATTCGACGTGCGGACTTTTCAATCACAATCCTGTCGATCTGTGATGGGAGGGCAGGTAATGGTGCAGGCGGCGTCCGATCTGGTTCCAGATACAACCAAAGCAATCCGCACCCGCAGGCTAGGATCAGCAGGAAAAACAGACGCCGCAACTTTCGCATTATTGCAGATCTTTAAACGCGTCTTGTAGGCGGCTAACAGCCTCTTGGATGACCGATTTTGGTGCACCGAGGTTAAAGCGCAAGAAATCTTCTCCGCCAGTTCCAAACGTTGGACCGTGGTTGCCTACGACCTTGGCCACGTCTTGAACACGCGATGTATATTCCTCGCGTGTCATACCAGTTCCGGAAAAATCCACCCATGCCAGATAGGTCGATTGCAGCGGCATTGAAGACAGGCCGGGGATCGCATTGATACCTTCATCAAATATGCGACGATTTTCGTCCAGATAAGCAACCAGCGCGTCGACCCATTCAGCACCATGGGTATACGCAGCCTCGGTCATGGTCAGACCAAAACTGTTGGGGGATAATCCTCCTGCAGCCATGGTTGCGGCAAATTGCGTACGCAGATCATCGTCGGCAATGATCACATTCCCTGTGTGACCACCAGCAATGTTAAATGTCTTAGACGCGGCAGTCATCATGACTAACCGATCCGCAATATTGGACGCTGCATTCGCCATTGGAATATGTGTGTTGTCGCCAAAAACCAAGTCGTGATGAATCTCGTCGGACACAAGAATTAGATCATGTTTGATACAAAATTCCGCTACTTCGCGCAGTTCGGTTTGCGTCCATACGCGGCCACTTGGGTTGTGGGGCGAACACAGAATGACCATGCGTTCAGATCCATCCATCTGCGCCTCGTAGGCGTCGAAATCCATAGTGTAATAGCCATCATTATTGGCCAACGGGCATTCAACAACACGTCGACCGTTGGCTGCGATTACCCGGGCAAATGCATGATAAACAGGGGTGAACAGAATAACACCATCACCCGGTTGAGTGTAGGTTTGCACACAAAGTGCTGTACCATTTACCAGCCCATGAGTGGTGAAGATATGCGATGGATTGACGGTCCAATTGTGGCGCGTTTCCATCCAATTCACAATGGACTGGCGATAAGATGCATCGCCGCCGTAATAACCGAAAACTCCATGATCGACCATTGCCTGCAATGCGTTCAACACTGGTTTGGGCGGATTGAAATCCATGTCGGCCACCCACATGGCGATCCCGGTATCTGGTTTCACACCGTAAAGTGGCTCTAGCATATCCCATTTCGCACTATGGGTTCCAAGGCGGTCGATCTTTTCGTCAAAATTTGTCGTCGTAATCTTTTGGTCGAAATTCATTACAGTGTGCTCCAGTTTATCAGCCGCAGATTATCTAAGCTATCGCGGGCATCAAGGCTTTTATGCCATTGCGCGTTTTCTTGCTTTGTTTTACATCTAGCGCCATGAAAACCTTGCCAATATTGTTGCATCCCGATCCGCGTCTGAAAAAGATGTGCGATCCAGTTACAGTGTTCGATACTGCGTTGCAGACTTTCGCTGACGATATGTTGCACACAATGTACGAAGCCCCTGGCGTTGGGCTGGCAGCACCACAGGTTGGTGTGACAAAGCGCATCTTTGTGATGGACTGTACCACAAAGGACGAAGATCAAATACGCGAGCATAAGCCAATGGTTTTGATCAATCCAGAGATCACTTGGAGCGCTGATGAAACCAGCGTTTACAATGAGGGTTGCCTGTCGTTACCCGACCTATACGAGGATATCGAACGCCCTGCGTCTGTGAAGATGCGGTACCGCGATGTCAGCGGTGAGACACATGAAGAGACGTTCGAGGATTTGTGGTCAACCTGCGCGCAACACGAGCTGGATCATTTGGATGGAATTCTATTCATCGATTATTTGACGCGGATGAAACGCAACATGATGACCCGCAAGATGGAGAAATATAAGAAGGACCTCGCTCGTGGCTGATCCAAAGCGGATCGTGTTTATGGGGACCCCCGATTTTTCTGTGCCCGTCTTACAAGCTTTGATTGATGCAGGGCATGACATTGTCGCTGTCTATTGCCAACCGCCACGCCGCGCGGGGCGGGGCAAGAAAGAACGCCCGACACCCGTGCATGCACACGCGATATCGCTTGGGCTAGAAGTACGAACACCACTTAATTTCAAAGACCCAGAAACGGTTTCTGAATTTGCGGCATTAAATGCAGATGTGGCAGTCGTCGTCGCCTACGGTTTGATTTTGCCGCAGTCAATTTTAGACGCACCGACATTGGGCTGTTTAAACATCCATGCCTCGTTACTTCCGCGCTGGCGTGGGGCCGCGCCGATCCATCGTGCGATTATGGCGGGTGATAGACAAACTGGTATATGCATCATGCAGATGGATGCTGGCTTGGAGACTGGTGATGTTTTGCTAAGGGTAGAAATGCCGATTCAAAAGGATGACACGACAGGCAGTTTGCACGATCGGCTGTCGCAATTGGGTGCGCGTGCGATTGTTGACGCGTTGGCTGATTTGGCCGATTTGCCGAAACAACCGCAACCTGAAAAGGGCGTTACCTATGCGGCGAAAATCAGCAAGGACGAGGCGCAGATTGACTGGTCGTTAGATGCCCAGTCCGTGGATCAGCACATTCGTGGCTTGTCGCCATTCCCAGGGGCATGGTTCACGTTTGACGATCAACGTGTCAAAGTACTGCAATCACGCGTCAGCGCTGGATCAGGTCAGGCGGGAACGGTTTTAAC
>CALDZS010000300.1 GCA_937944065.1 uncultured Amylibacter sp.
GAGTTTGAGCTTAACGCGCTACAAACTCGATTCTCACCACCTGCGACCATAGCTGGTTCAATGAAACGGGGTGGCAAATTAGAGGTTTCCAAGGCTGAAGTCAGCAATGATACAGAGGCCATGGCGAAGCTGCGCCGCCAACCCAAATTGGTCGATCTGCCAATTGGATTGACGCCCGACCAAATTGGGCAAGGAGACAGGCCTGACTAACCAGAGCCATATAAAAAGGGTAGGGTTGATAGCCATTCCCGTCATCGCAGTTACACTGTTTTTGGCCGTTGGCTATCACCTGACTGTCCCGTCATCCGAACAGGTCTTTGACCAGGCGTTGCGGACAGGAACCCCTTGCACAAGCGCCGACCAATGTACGGTGCTTGTGCCCGATTGCCCGCTTGGGTGTTACCATGCGGTTCACAAAAGTGATTTGGCGCGTTTTCAGACACTCGCAGCAACGTTGATTGAAAAAGAACATAGCAAAGGTAACATTTGTGCGTATGATTGTGCCGCGCCTAAACCCCTTCAGTGCATTGCAGGAAGATGTGCATTCGCGAGTGAGTAAACTAGGTGTTATATATCACTGAAATTTATAGATTATATCTGGCTTTGATACATCCCAAAGAGCTCGCACTTCGAGGTCTTTGTTTTCTCGATGTAAATCAAGCTTAGCGGTTAAGTAATATCAAAATCCAATTTGGCTTCGGCAATATATGCGTTGTCGGCACCAACGGGATCAGTCGTCGTGAACCATTTACGCACAAGACTGAAGTCGAGCCGCCATCGTCCGTTTGGCAATGCACCTGATGTTGTTGGCAAAAGCATGGCCTTCGACTTTTCTGCATTCTGGATCACCCGTATTGGGGTGTCCTGCCATTCGACACGACAAAGCATGTTGCCCTGCCTAGAAAATGGAACGCGACCCAAAAAAGGAGTGGGCGTTCACCGTAGCTGGTCTGGCCCTAATCTGGTCAAGCCAACGCGCAAGGTGCTCTGCCTTGTCCAGCGATAAACCAAGATGATCATGAACATGTAACCACGGGAAAAGCGCGATATCCGCTATGGTGTAGGTGTCACCGCATATATACTGTTTGCCGTTCAGCTGATGATTCAAATATTCGATTGTACGATTTGCGATCGCGCGATGTTGGGTTAACGCCTCTGGGTTGGATGTTTTTGCAATGTGGCACCAGTGTTCGACCTGTCCAAAATGGGGGCCTTGGGTGGATGCCTGATAAAAGAGCCACATGATCATTTGGTCGTTGATACGGGGATCGTCGACAAGCCCCCAGCCAGTTTTTTGGGCCAATTTGAACAGGATCGAATTAGATTCGCTTAGGTATTGCTCTCCGTCATAAAACACCGGCACTTTTCCAGCAGGGTTTATTGCAAGAAATTCCGGTTTGTGCTGCTCGCCCGCGCGAATATTTATCGGGACGAATTCAAATTCAACGTTGGTCTCTTGTAAGAACATCAAGACTTTAAGGGTATTGATAGTGTCGTATCCGTACAGCTTCATCATAGACTTAGGTCTGCCACGACGTGGGCATCACAGGCGTCAAATCCAGCAACGACTTCGTATAGTCTGCCTGCGGAGAAGTATAAACGGCGTGTGTCTCACCCACTTCCTCGATCTTGCCATTGCGAAGGACTGCGGTGTCGTCTGCCATTTGGCGCACTACGGCGAGGTTATGGCTGATAAACAGGATCGTCAGGCCAAACTTGGTTTGTAGGTCTTTCAATAGATTCAATATTTCGGCTTGGATGGATACATCCAACGCCGAGGTCGGCTCATCACAAATTAAAAAGCGAGGGCGTGCCAGCAGGGCGCGAGCGACTGCAATGCGTTGGCGTTGACCGCCCGAAAATTGATGCGGATATTTTGTCACCGCGTCGGGCTGCATTCCAACGAGCGCCAGCATAGACGCCGCCAGTTTTTCGCGTTCTTCCGCGTCCTTAACAAAGCCGTAGAACCACAAAGGTTCTGTTAGGATATCCCCAATTCGGTGCCGTGAATTCAGGCTGGAATATGGGTCTTGGAACACCATTTGAATCAATTGGCGTGATGGATGATGGCGGCTGCGGGATTTGCCGAAGGGCAGCGCGGTGTCACCTAACATCATTGTGCCACTGCTGGGTGTTACCAATCCAGTGATGGCCTTGGCCAACGTTGATTTGCCGGACCCGCTTTCGCCCACCAACCCCATAATCGAGCCAGGTTTAATATTCAGTGTAACTTTATCCAGCGCAACATAGGGCGGGGGCTTGCGAAACAGCGATGCGCGAGGCGCTGCAAACTGCACTGTCAAATTCTGTAATGACATACCTGTTAGATCGTGTTGTTGACCCTCAAGCAGCCAATTTTCCGCAATGTCACCTAAGGTAGGTGCAGTGTCATCAGCATCTGGCACGCGAAAGCGGCCCATTTTGCGGTCCAGGGGTGGCACAGCATCCATCAAGGCTTGGGTGTAAAGATGTTGAGGCTTGCCCAATACTTGTGCGGTGACGCCTGTCTCAATCACGCGGCCCTTGCGCATGACGCTAACACGGTCGGCCACTTGCGCAATCACACCGATATCATGCGTGATCAGCATGAACGCAATTTGGCGTTCTTTCGCCAGACGTTGGATCAACTCGAGGACCTGTGATTGCACCGCCACATCTAACGCCGTCGTTGGTTCGTCAGCGATGATCAACTCGGGGTCGGTGCTGACTGCCAGCGCGATCACTGCACGTTGACGCATGCCACCAGAGAACTGGTGTGGGTAGGCTTTTATCCGCTGAGCCGCGTTTTTGATCCCAATCTCCTCAAGCAGATCAACCGCGCGCTTGCGCGCAGCACTTTCGCTGACATCTGAATGGGACTGAATGGTTTCGATCAGCTGATCTTCGATGGTCATCAAGGGGTTTAGGCTAGTTTGTGGGTCCTGAAAGATCATCGAGATACGATTACCCCGTATTTCATGAGCTTGTGTAGGCGTTAGTTTTCGCAGATCCGTATCGCCCAGCGTCAAAGTTCCATTCGCCACGTAACCCGGCGATTGCAGCAGGCCGATAACCGCCGCACCCACGGTGGACTTGCCAGCGCCACTTTCCCCGACCAAGCCGTGAATTTCACCCGGCTTGATCGTCATGTCCACGTCTTCGATGGCGCTAAAGTCACCAAAACGAGACGGAAATTTTACGGTAAGATCTTTGATCAGCAGCATCTAGCGCAACCTCGGATTAAAGACGTCGCGCAGAAAATCGCCAAGGATGTTGATGGACACCACAAGCATCACAAGAAACAAGGTGGGAATCCATAATATCCACCATTCGCCCGATAACAGGAATTGCATACCAATTCTGATTAGGGTGCCAAGGCTGGGGCTGTCTGCAGGCAAGCCAATGCCAAGGAACGACAATGTAGCCTCCAGCAGAATGGCAGAGGCCAAATCAACGGTCATGATCACCAAAAGCGGTCCAAGTATATTGGGCAAGATATGCACAAACATCACCCGTAGCGGGTGTTGGCCCATCATGATCGCGGCTTGCACATATTCCTTGTTCATTTGCACGAAGGTGGACGCACGGGCTGTGCGGGCAAAGTTCACCCAAAGCGATAGTGCTATGGCCAAGGTCAGGACAGCAACGCGCAGGTCTTGCTGAATGGCGGCGGGCAAAATGCCTCGTGCGATGCCGTCTATTAGCAAAGCGGTCAAGATCGCGGGCAGTGCAAGTTGCACGTCAGCGATGCGCATTACGACGGCGTCAAACCGACCGCCATAGTATCCGGCAGCAAGGCCAAGTCCCACACCAAGAACGGCAGCAATGGTCAACGCTGATAGGCCGATGACCAAAGACAACCGCGCACCATACAAAATAGAAGAGATCATGTCGCGGCCCTGATCGTCCGTTCCCAACAGATATTTGGGGTTTGCACCGTCTAGCCATGCGGGTGGCAGCAACCCGTCAAACAGGCTGAATGACGCCAGATCATAGGGATTAACCAACGCGATCCAAGGCGCGAATACAGCCCCCAAAAGGATAACCGCCGCGACGATGGCCGCCACAATGGCCGCTGGGGAATGTACGAACAGCCAAAGACCTTCGTATTTTTTTACAAAGTCGATCATTGCACGTCTCTGATGCGCAGACGCGGGTCTATGGCGACGTAGAGTAGGTCAACAACAAGGTTAACCAGTACAAAAAAGAACGCGATCACCACGAGGTAAACACCCATGACTGGGATGTCGACAAAGCGGATGGATTCTAGAAACAACAATCCCATGCCAGGCCATTGAAATACGCTTTCGGTTACAATGGAAAAAGCGATGACACCGCCAAATTGCAGCCCGATAATGGTAATCACGGGCACTAACGTATTTGCGAGTGCATGTTTATAATGAAGGCGCCCCATAGGCACGCCACGGGCCATGGCGAACCGGATATAGTCGGATCGCATGACCTCCATCATTTCAGCGCGGACAAGCCGCATGGTCAGGGTCAGTTGGTAAACGCCCAGTGTGATCGCAGGCAACAACAGCGCCCGCCACCCATCAATGGTAAACAGTGAACTCTCCCACCCCCCGATCTGAACCGTTCCGCCCCGCCCGAAGGTCGGCAGCCATCCCAGCTGCACACCAAAGATAAAAATTAGCATGATCCCAATCACAAAGGTCGGGATGGAAACGCCCACAAGGGTGGTCATCAAAATGGTTTGGGTCAGCACGCCACGTGGTTTTAGTGCTGTATACACCCCAGCAGGCACCCCCACGAGAAGCGATATGATCAACGCCACCACGCCCAATTCCAAAGTTGCAGGAATGCGGTCGGCAATCATGTCCGCCACCGGTTGGCGGGTTCGGTAAGAAAACCCGAAATCGCCTTTTAACATGTCGCCCGTGAAGCGCGCGAATTGATACACGAATGGGTCGTTCAATCCTAATTCTTCACGCAAGCGTTCCTGATCCTCGACAGAGGTTTCCACGCCCGTCATCTGGGTGATCGGATCCCCCACAAACCGGAACAAGGAAAAGGCCAAAAAGGCGACGGCCAGCATCACGAATACGGATTGAACCATCCGTTTCAGGATAAAATATACCATCGCCTTTTTGCTCTATCTCCGGATCAGTTCACTGTAACCCAACGCAACATAAAGAAGTTGTCCGCGCGTTGTGTCAGATCGACATTGTCTTTGGCAGCCCAAATCAATGGTTGTGTGTACAGTGGAATATAGGCGACCTCGTCTTGAGTGATGGCGACGATTTCGTCGATCATTGCTTGACGTGCTG
>CALDZS010000301.1 GCA_937944065.1 uncultured Amylibacter sp.
CTGGGAATAGTGGAATTCCCACAGCACAATCTCGGATTTTGGAATTAGTTTTCTTTCTCGCAACGATCCAAAAGCCATAATGATCGATTGGTTTCGACAGAATGTGTATGATCTGAAAAGCCTGTGAACCCGACTTGTCGAACTCGTAACAGCAGTTCCGCTCTGATCTCACAGCCTTTGTCGGATTGCGTGTCGGCACCATTCGGCAACGTTCCCAATTAAAGCCAAGACTTCAGGTTCGGTGCAGTTCAGCGCGGCCGTGGGCGTCGGATCTGTCAAGCATCGCAAGACGCGACGATCAGGACTAGAGAGTGTCCGTTTCAGGGGAAAGTAAAGCAAACCTCCGATCTCGCGACTCTCTGTTCCACATTTAGCGGATCATATTGTCTGATCGTGCAAGCTTGATGGTTCGCCCCAGGACTGTTTGTAATAGCAGCTCTCCCAGACGTGCCCGCACAAATTTGCCTGGATTTTCGTCCTGTGTTATAGGTGTTTTCATCTAAGAATATTGGATCTTTTAATGTCATTGAAGACTTGGGTCTTATTGTGGTTCGCCCTCTGTTTAAGCCAACCTTTATTTGCGAATTACAATCAAACACATTACAGCATATGTGTATTGCATGCGGGTGATCCTGCTGCATCAATTGCTGCCGCGCAAAAAGCTGGATTTCAGTTGCAAGAGCTTGACGCAGATCACGCCACGGGATCGCGTCACAACGGCAAAGAAAAGTTTGAAATCGAAATATCGTCGCCAGACGACTATGTGTGTGAAATCACTAGCGGCCCCAGCGATAATCATGATCCGAATATTAGGCATCCAATCGTGATCAAAACATACATTCACAAAAAAGATCAGCCAACAATTCGGACGATGTATCTCGACTAAAGTTTAGAAGGGGTAACGCGACACTGACCATCGTGCGGGTACGCGGTAGAACAAACGGCGCCAGTATTCCCCGGCGCCGTTACAAATGGTGACTGTGTATAGGCAGATTATTTTATCGGTTCATTCGGTTCTTGATGAGATCATCTACGACTTCTGGCTCTGCCAATGTCGACGTATCCCCTAGCGAACCATAATCGTTCTCAGCGACCTTGCGCAGAATGCGGCGCATGATTTTCCCTGAACGTGTTTTTGGTAGACCTGGTGCCCACTGGACAAAGTCAGGGCTGGCGATGGGGCCGATTTGGGTGCGAACCCAGGTGCGCAATTCTGTGCGCAGCTCGTCCGTATACTCGACGCCTTTGTTCAAGGTGACATAGCAATAGATACCCTGTCCTTTGACGGGATGCGGGTATCCGACAACAGCAGCTTCGGCTACGTTGGAATGTGCAACCAAGGCACTTTCAATCTCGGCCGTACCCATGCGGTGACCAGACACGTTCAATACGTCATCAACGCGGCCAGTGATCCAATAGTACCCGTCCGCGTCGCGCTTACAGCCGTCTTCGGTAAAGTAATAGCCCTGGTAAGCTTGGAAATAGGTATTCACGAACCGTTCGTGATCGCCGTAAACTGTGCGCATTTGCGCAGGCCAGCTTTCTTTGATTGCCAAGACGCCTTCGGCCTCGGTGCTGTCGATCTCTTTGCCTGTCTGCGGATCAAGGATAACTGGCTGAATACCGAAGAATGGCAGCGTGCAAGATCCTGGTTTGGTTGCAGTAGCACCTGGTAGGGGTGTCATCATGTGACCGCCTGTTTCGGTTTGCCACCAAGTGTCGACGATGGGAACGTTGCCTTTGCCGACGACTTCGTTGTACCAATTCCATGCTTCTGGATTGATCGGCTCGCCTACTGTTCCAAGCACCTTCAGCGCCGATAGATCACATTTGTTAACGGGATCATCGCCAAGACCCATTAGGGCACGGATGGCAGTAGGGGCGGTGTAGAATTGGTTAACTTTGTGCTTTTCACACACTTTCCAAAAGCGGGATGCATCTGGATAAGTTGGTGTGCCTTCGAACATAAGTGTTGTCGCACCGTTGGCCAGCGGGCCGTACACGATGTATGAATGGCCTGTGATCCAACCAACATCAGCAGTACACCAATAGACATCACCATCGTGGTAATCGAATGTATACTGGTGCGTCATAGCGGCATAAACCAGATATCCGCCAGAGCTGTGCACAACCCCTTTTGGTTTACCAGTAGAGCCAGATGTATACAGGATGAATAACGGATCTTCGGCGTTCATCGGTGTTGGTGGGCAATCGTCTGACGCATCTGCCATAACAGTTGCGTAATCGTGGTCGCGCCCATCTTTGTTGCCGGGTCCGCCACCTGTGCGGGCAACAACCAGTGTTGTTACATCTCCGCAGATGTCCAAAGCTGCGTCTACGTTTTTCTTCAAAGGGATGGCCTTGCCGCCACGTGGGCCTTCATCAGCTGTGACCACAAGGGACGCTTCGCTATCCGCAATACGTGATGCCAGCGCGTCTGGGGAAAACCCGCCAAAAACGATAGAGTGAACAGCACCGATCCGCGCACAGGCCAGCATGGCATATGCCGCCTCTGGGATCATTGGCATGTATAGGACGACACGGTCACCTTTACCCACACCCAAGGATTTATAAACGTTGGCCAGCTTGCTGACTTCTTTGTGCAGCTTCTTGTAAGTAATGGCCTCGTCGCCACCTGGCTCATCGCTTTCCCAGATGATTGCGGTTTGATCGCCACGAGTTTCAAGATGACGGTCAACACAGTTGGCGCAGACATTCAATTCGCCATCTTCGTACCATTTGATGGACACGTCAGGGTAGGCGAAGGTAGTATTCTTGACCTTGGTATAGGGTTTCATCCAGTCCAAACGTTGACCATGCTCGCCCCAAAATGCGTCGGGATCATTCACAGACGCCGCATACATTTCTTCGTACTTCGCTTTGTCAGCATGTGCGTTCGCGGCCACGTCAGCGGCTGGTGGATATGTTTTATCAGACATGATGGTTCCCTTTATCGATATCTTCTGCGACCGCCCCTCATGGTTAAGGGGCGGCGAATTTTTGATGGTCTAAAATTAGAGCCTATAACGCCAGATATTCTTGGCGCAGTTCTTTGTTGTCTAGCACTTCTTTGGCGGTTCCGTCGAACACGACTTTGCCCGTCTCCAAGATCAAAGCGCGATCCGCAAGGTTCAACGCAGCAATGGCGTTTTGCTCTACGATCACGGTGGTGATGCCTTGTTCGCGAATTAGGTGCAGAGTTTTTTCGATCTCATGCACGATCACTGGCGCCAAACCTTCGTAGGGTTCATCCAGCAGCAACAATTTGATATCGCGCGCCAAGGCGCGTCCAATTGCCAGCATTTGCTGTTCGCCGCCAGACAGGGTTGTACCCTCTTGCTTGCGGCGCTCGCCCAAACGTGGAAACAAATCGTAGATGCGTTCAATGGACCAGCCGATAGGTTTTTCAATTTGCGCGAGTTGCAAGTTTTCTTCGACTGTTAGGCCTTGAATGAT
>CALDZS010000302.1 GCA_937944065.1 uncultured Amylibacter sp.
TCTGCGTGGCTTCCATTTCCTTACAAATCTTTTTAGCGTCTTGTTCGGCTGGGTCGCAGGCAATTAGTGCCAAAAGGGCTGGAAATACGAGAATTTTCTTCATGACATGGTCCCTATTTTAGACGCGGCACGGCGGCCTTAATTTGCGTAACGCTATACGGGTTTTTGGCCGAATGCCAGACGGGTTTTGTCCATTGGAAAAGATCAGCGGCAGGGCGCGCATTCATCTTCGTGACAAATACAATCTTAATTGGCGCTAAATCTTACATACTATTCATTTTGAAATTCATCCTGCGTTAAATAGGAACATGGCATACCAAACGTGCAGGGGGGCCGTTGTGTTAAGAGTGTTCCTAAGTATTTGTATCGGCCTTCTTGCATGCCTTAACTGGAGCTTGGTTCACGGTGCAGCCACGCCATCCGCGGTCAGCCATCCGCCAGACCGGTTGGCGCTAAATGAAGGGGATTGGGCAGAGTTGGCGCATCCTTAAACAGATCGGTTGAACGTTGCGGCCACAAAGTTTAATGTGCTCCAGTCTGGAGCATCAATGTCAAAAAATACCATAGAGACCGCGCAAAACGAGATTAGCCAAGCCCTGAGCGATGCCTATCAGGCGGACGGTAAAACCTATGCGCAAAAGCTGAAGCAGACCCGCAAGCATTTGCCACGTAAGTTGGCGAAAGATGCGGAGTATTTGATCGAGGCTGAACAACATCTAAAACATCCAAAGATGCGCAAATATGTCGATCAAGGGCGTGTCGATGCAACCAAGCGGGCGGTGTTGCGCAAAACGCAGGGCGTTGATTTGGAACGGGATCGATCCAAGGCACGCTATGGTTGGTGGTCGTCATTGGTATTGCAATTGATCATAGCTATGGTGCTGATCTTTGGGGCAGCCAAATACTTTGGCGCTTACTAGCAGGCAGCACGAGTTGGGTTTAACTTGGTGGGTTTTTGGGCTCATTTAGCGACCAATGAAATAGCCTATAACAATTTACAAATGCGTTGCATATCCTTTCGATCGTAGATGAAAATGGAAACCCGAGGCGTGCCAAAAAGCCAAAAAATCCAACCCCAAAAAGAAAGCATGACAGATGCCAGCTGGCGACGAGCGGGATGCTGATTATCAGCACCACCAATATATTAATGGGTGAAGAAGTGAAGGCTGGTTCTGTTGTTCCTAGGATCAAGAAAATTACTAAGATGCCTACGGTTGCTAGAATCTGATAGATGGGAAACCAGACAAACATATACTTCGCGCGGTTTTCATCGAAAACGCGGATCAGATTTTGATTTATTAGTCTTGGAACGCGTTTAAGAAACATGGCGTTGCAATATCAAGCTGACTGATCGGATACAACGCCGTTTCGCGGAGTGTCTTTTGGTTTTCAAAGAACGCTATGCAAGCGCCGGAATTATCCGAAGTTCTGACCTTAATGCGCAGGCTTGATAAACGTCCCATTGTTCAACTCCGCCACCGCGGTCTTAATTTCTTCGCGGGTGTTCATCACGATGGGGCCGTGCCATGCAACGGGTTCTTCGATAGGGCGGCCAGAGATTAACAAGAACCGAACGCCTTCTTCACCCGCTTGCACTGTCACCTCGTCGCCCGTGCCGAATTTCACCAACGTGCGGTTACCCGACATATCGCGGATATTAACTTCTTGGCCGAACACCTCTTTTTCCAAAAGAATCCCTTGAGGGGCAGAGCTGTCGGCGAAGGCACCGGCGCCTTCGTAGACATACGCAAATGCCTTGCGGTACAGATCGACGGGAAAGGTTTTCTTAACCCCTGCAGGTATGAATATATCCAAGAATTGCGGATCGGCGGCGATGCCGTCAACAGGGCCAGTTTGCCCCCAGAATGATCCAACCACGACTTTGACCTTGGTGCCGTCATCCTCTTCGATCAAGGGGACTTCTTTGCCTTCGACATCTTGGTATCGCGGGTCGGTCATTTTCAACTTCGCAGGCAAGTTTGCCCATAATTGAAATCCGTGCATTTGGCCTGCCGCATTTCCGCGCGGCATTTCTTGATGCAGAATTCCACTGCCCGATGTCATCCATTGCACATCACCCGCGCCAAGCGAGCCTTGATTGCCCAGACTGTCGGAATGATCAACTTCACCCGCCAGAACATAAGTTATCGTTTCGATCCCGCGATGCGGGTGCCACGGAAAGCCCCGTTCAAAATGCTGCGGATCGTCATTGCGAAAATCGTCGAACAGCAAGAACGGGTCCAATGAAGTTGGGTCGTGAAACCCGAATGCACGGTGCAGCGCAACACCAGCCCCTTCCATCGTTGGTTGGGCAAGGGTGGCGGATGTGACGGGGCGAATGGACATGGCATGTCTCCTTTGACGCTAATCTAGGGCCAGGGGCAATTCACGGCAAGAGGTGGAGGCGCAGTTTCTGTATTGCCAGCTGGCAGGTTTCAAAGCAAGAGTTGCCCCAAGATGATAAAGATTGGGAGGTCGCGTCATGAAAGTAGGATTTATCGGTTTGGGCAATGTCGGGCATAAATTGTCTGGCAGCCTTTTGCGCAATGGCGTTGATTTGATGGTGCATGATTTAAATCCCGATCTGGTTGCCAAATCGGTCGCATTGGGTGCCACGGCTGGCGAAAGCCCGGCGCAAATGATGCGCGACTGTGATGCGGTGATTACCTGCCTGCCGTCGCCGGCGATCTGCGCACAGGTGGTCGAAGGCGAAAACGGTTTGCTAGAGGGCATGTCCGAGGGCAAAATCTGGATGGAGATGTCCACCACCGACGAGGCTGAAGTAAAGCGTCTGGCACCGATGGTTGCGGCCAAAGGCGGGCGTGCTGTTGATTGCCCTGTCTCGGGCGGATGTCACCGCGCAGATACTGGCAATATCAGCATTTTTGCAGGATGCGACCGCGATACGTTCGAACGCATTCTTCCTTTGTTAACCAAAATGGGGCGCAGGGTTCTGCACACAGGTGATCTTGGATCGGCCTCGGTATTGAAAGTCATTACCAATTTCTTAGCCACCGCCAATTTGATAACCGTTGCCGAAGCATTAACGGTGGCAAAGGGCGCAGGCATGGATTTGAACACGGCCTACGAGGCGTTGGCGATTTCATCAGGCACCAGTTTTGTCCACGAAACAGAGGGGCAGGTGATCCTGAACGGTTCACGTGATATTTCGTTCACCATGGATTTGGTGCTAAAAGATATCGGTCTGTTCCAAGATGTCGCCGACCGTGCAAATGTTCCGTTGGAAATGAACCCGCTGATGATCGAAATTTTCAAAGATGGGATCGCGCGTTATGGCGAACGCGAATTGTCACCCAACATTATTCGCCGTCTGGAAGATGCGACAGGATTGAATATCACAGCCCCCGGGTTCCCCGCCGAAATGACCGATGATGAACCAGAAGAACCAGGCTACGAGGTGATCCCAAAGGGGCGCGCATAAGGCAAATTGGAATGTTTCACGTGAAACACTTAACGGGGCGTTAAACGGTCACGGCATGTAGCGCGCTTTTAGGGCGGCCCATGCTGACGTCAGCCCCAAGGCCGCCATCATACCAAGGATAATCGCGGCCACGTCGATCACATCAGCCAGTGGCGGCAGGCCAAGGATCAATTGTACGACGTAATAGATCGCCACACAAATAACGCCGACGCCCAAGGTCAGCAACGCGGAACGGCGCAGATCGGTGATCACGTCACCTGCCAAAAGATACCTCGCGGCGATCAGCACGACCATCGTCAGACCGAACGCAATCGCGATTGTGTCGTAAAATCCCATGGGCTTGTTCCTTGTGGTTTGCTGGCTTTGCGCTATCTTAATGACAGATAAACGACAAGAGTTTTGCACAAAGGAAACAGATTATGCGCTTTGCACACACTATGGTTCGGGTCAAAGATTTGGACGCGTCATTGGATTTTTATGTCAACAAATTGGGTCTGATAGAAACCCGCCGCGATGACTATCCAAAGGGCAAATTTACGCTGGTGTTTCTGGCGGCACCTGCGGATGAGAAATCATCACGCGAAACCCGTGCACCTGATTTGGAGCTGACATATAATTGGGGCAGTGACGAAGTGTATGAAACCGGCCGCAGTTGGGGACACTTGGCCTACCGCGTCAAAGACATCTATGCCACCTGCCAACGCTTGATGGACGCAGGTGTAACGATCAACCGCCCACCGCATGACGGACACATGGCGTTCATCAAATCACCTGATGATGTGTCGATAGAGTTGATCCAAGATGGCGCGTCGTTAGAACCGCAAGAACCATGGGCGTCGATGAAGAACACAGGAACTTGGTGATAAGCTTCACTTAATTCTTAGTTAATCACCCAGATCGTTTGGAGATTTCGAAAGGTTCGTGCAAACTGCACGAGCCTTTTGGCGTTAGGAGATGTCGAATGAGATCGTTAACAAAACCAAACCCGCCGCACATATATGACCCCGTTGCGCAGATAGCTGCGCTGCGCGCGCACAGGGATGCTGTTCACGCCGATCCTGCCGCCAGTCGTAACATACCAGCGGTCGGGCAAGCAGGGCACATCCTGCTTGCCACGTGGAATATCGCCAATCTGGGGCAGCATAAACGCCGCGATGATGACTTGACCGTGATCGCCGAAATGATCAGCTGGTTCGAGATCATCGCGGTCCAAGAAGTTGCGGACAAGCTGGATGATTTCCTTGCTATTGTCGCAAAACTTCCCTCGCATTTTTCATATGTGTTCAATGATAAGGCAGGCAATGACGAACGCAGTGCGTATGTCTTTGACACGCGACGTGTCTCTTTGGGCCCCAAGATGGGCGAAGTGGTCGTCGTGGAAAGCGACCGTAAATACATCAAGTTTGACGTACCAGCAGGCGGTGTCGCTGATCCGTTTTTAGGTTACAATCGCAATCCGTTTCTGTGCAGTTTCATCATCGATGGTGCGAGATTGTTGTTGGCAAATTGTCATTTGTTGTACGGGTCGCAAAAAACATCTGCGCTGAAAGCAGCCTCTTTGAAGCAACGCCAGCTAGAGGCGTATGCAATTTCGCGTTGGTGCGATTTGCGACGTAAAAGCAAAAACGCTTGGACAAAGAACATCATCGCATTGGGTGATTTTAATTTGCCACATGCGCAGGATGACGATCCTATTTACGAAGCGTTAACAGATCGGGGGCTGCGATTAACCCAACATGAAACCCGTATTCCGACCAACGTGTCCGACAGTTTCGATTATGATCAAATCGCGGTTACACCAGGGTTGGTGTCTGAAACCAAGGCGACGGGTGTGTTCGATTTCGATGCAGTTATTTTTGGTGACATCTGGTCGCGCGATACGCCTGGGTATTGGCGCAGTTGTGCCAAATACTACATTTCCGATCATCGGCCACTGTGGATGCAGCTGGAACTTTAGTTCAAACCCATCTCTGCGGCAATCAATGCCAATGCCGCAGCATTCCCGCCGCCAGTTTTTTCGCGGATCGTTGATCGGTGACTTTCCACAGTTCGCACACTGATCGACAGCTCGTATGCGATTTGCTTGTTGGCCAAACCTTTGGCGATTTTCGACAAAACCTCTTCTTCGCGACATGTCAAACCGTAGTCTTTGCGTGGGGCGAAAACCGACACGGGTTCCCTGTTAACTTGCGAGGTAACATTCGCGCTGAGATAGGTCGCCCCCTTGGCCACTGTGCGAATGGCATTCAGCATTTCGGGTTTTGAGACATCTTTTAAAACAAATCCGTTGGCGCCGATGCGCAATGCCTCTTGCACGTACTCATTATCGTCAAATACCGAGATGAATAATATTTTTGTCGCTGGCGTGCAGGCACGAATTTCAATTGCCGCCTCCATGCCGTTTTTGTCCGGCATTGAAATATCCAGCAGGATCACATCGGGGGACAGGGTTTTGCACAAACGCACAGCATCATTTCCGTCACTGCCTTCGCCGATAATGGTGATGTCTGTCTGATCAGCAAGGCGGGCGCGGATACCTTCGCGCAGCAGATCATGATCG
>CALDZS010000303.1 GCA_937944065.1 uncultured Amylibacter sp.
GCTTGATCAACAATTTGAATACGCACACGAGGAATTGACCAAAGCGAATGTGGTTTTTCAGCCTGGATTGAACGAAGACTTGGCCGCAACCGCCGTTTGGGGAAGCCAGCAAGCAGCCATCCGTGGCGAGGGCAAAAACGACGGTGTTTTCGCTCTTTGGTATGGCAAAGGTCCAGGCGTTGATCGTACAGGAGACGTTTTTCGCCACGCAAACCTTGCGGGCACAGCCGAATATGGTGGCGTTCTGGCCCTGCTAGGTGACGACCACACTGGCGAAAGTTCGACAACCTGTGCCCAAAGCGAGTTCGCAATGGTAGATGCGATGATGCCTGTTCTAAATCCATCCAACATTGAAGAGATCGTTGCCTATGGATTGCATGGCTGGGCAATGAGCCGTGCATCAGGGCTTTGGGTTGGGCTAAAAGCTGTAAAGGACAATGTTGAAAGCAGTGGATCTGTGTCCCTGCCAATAGATCGGCCCGCCGTGAAACAGCCAAAATTTGAAACACCTGAAGGCGGGCTCAATATCCGCGTGAACGACGATCGACACGATCAAGAGCGCAGATTGCATGAATACAAGCTTGACGCTGCACGTGCTTATGCACGCGAAAACAGACTAGATCGTATTGTTTGGAACGGTGGAAAGACACCAAATATTGGCATCATCAGTGCTGGCAAAAGCTGGATGGATGTTGCGACTGCACTGGATGAGATTGGGCTGAATGCGAACACTGCGGCTGAATACGGTGTGGCGACCTATAAGGTTGGTATGGTTTGGCCGCTTGAACCAATCGGCCTACGAGAGTTTGCGGCCAACCTTGACTTGATCATTGTCGTAGAAGAAAAACGCGGATTGATTGAACAACAAGTACGTGGGTTTCTCTATGGAACTCCGCATGCGCCAACGATCATTGGCAAGCACGACGAAAAGGGTGCGCGCTTGTTCCGCGAGGAAGGTGCACTTAGTTCACGAATGATCGCCCGAGAGATTGTAACACGCATCCCCCAAATGAAGAAACAGGCGTCGCGTGTGTTAGCGTCTATAATTGAAAAACCTGCAGATCTAGGTGTGTCCCGGACACCATATTTTTGCGCAGGCTGCCCACATAACACGTCAACAAAACTGCCTGAAGGCGCGCGCGGATATGCTGGGATCGGATGCCATTGGATGGTTCAGACCATGGACAGAGCCACCGAAGGTTTTACCCAGATGGGCGGTGAAGGTGCTAACTGGATCGGCGAGGCGCCTTTTTCCAAACGGGATCACGTGTTCCAAAATTTGGGCGATGGAACCTATAACCACTCTGGCTTGATGGCCATCCGTGCCTCTATCGCAGCGGGCGTTAACGTAACATACAAAATTCTGTACAATGATGCCGTGGCAATGACAGGCGGGCAAAGTCACGAAGGTGGGCTTCCGCCCAAACAAATCGTCGCAGAAGTGTTGGGCGCTGGTGTGAAACAGGTAGAATTGATTGCCGACAATGTGTCCGACTTCGAACCAAGTTCTTTGCCAGATGGTAACGTCATTTATCCGCGAGAGAAGTTGGACGAAGTTCAATCGGAACTGGCGCGCATAAAAGGTGTGACTGTTTTGCTTTATTTGCAAACTTGCGCGACCGAGAAACGTCGCCGTCGCAAACGGGGCAAAATGCCTGTTCCAACAACGCGGGTATTGATCAATCCGGACATCTGTGAAGGCTGCGGTGATTGTGGCATCCAATCCAACTGCGTGGCAATCGTGCCCTTGGAAACGCCGCTTGGCACGAAACGGCAAATCGATCAGTCAGCCTGTAATATTGATTTATCATGTCTCAAAGGGTTCTGTCCCAGTTTCGTGACAATCGAAGGTGGCCAGTTACGAAAGCCAAAACACCAAGATGTGGATGTTGATGACCTGCCAGAACCAAAGCTGGTGCTTAGCCTTGAGACACCAAAAACAATATTGCTGACTGGGGTCGGGGGCACGGGTGTGGTCACGGTCGGCGCTGTGTTAGGCATGGCCGCACATTTAGAGGGTAGAGGTGCGGGTCTAATCGATATGGCTGGACTGGCGCAAAAGGGAGGGGCCGTGACGACCCATATTCGTCTGGCAGCATCGCCCGAAGATATAAAAGCCATTAGGATTGCCCCAGGTTCAGCCGATTTATTGTTAGGGTGCGATGCTTTGACCAGTGCTGGTAGTAGTACTCTAGAGCTACTACGTCCTGACGCACATATTGTCGTCAACACCCACGAAATGATGACTGGCGCGTTCGTGCGCGATCCAGAGTTTACTCTGCCAGGTTCAGAAATGCAGCACCGCTTGCACGATATTGTCCCCGAGGGGCATTCGCATTTGTGTGACGCGACCGATATTGCGCGCAAGATGTTGGGGGACACGATAGGTGCGAACCTGTTTATCCTAGGCGTTGCTTGGCAATACGGTCTGATCCCGCTGTCAAAAGACGCAATATTCGAGGCAATTCGCATGAACGGTGTCGCCATTGCATTTAACCGCGCAGCCTTTAATTGGGGCCGCATTTGGGCTGCGGAGCCCGACCGTTTAGCGGATTGTGAAAGCTTGGTTCCAAAGACGTTGACGTTGTCGGAACTGACAAATGACCGTGCGAAGCGCTTAACCGATTATCAGGATGCCTCCTATGCGAATGAATATACTAGTTTTGTCGAGAATGTCGCCCGCCAAGACGGTGACCCAGATCAGCGCATAACTTTTGCCGTGGCCCGAAACCTATTCAAATTGATGGCTTACAAGGACGAATACGAAGTGGCGCGATTGACCACCAATGGCAATTTTAACAAGTATATAAAAGACCAATTCGAAGGTGATTACAAAGTTCACTACCATCTTGCGCCACCAATTATACCAGGTATAGATGGATCGACTGGACGTCCAAGAAAACTCATATTTGGACCTTGGCTATTTCCAGTTCTACGGACTTTGGCAAGCCTGAAGCGGCTTCGTGCAACCCGGATGAACCCTTTTGGAGCTACGGCCGAACGTCGTGCTGAACGCGCAATGATCACAGAGTATCGCACTGACATCGAACGTTTGATGTCCACCCTGAACGCTAGCAACTATGAAGCAGGTGTGTCGTTGGCAAATCTTCCAGAAATGATCCGAGGATTTGGAGCCGTTAAACATCTGTCTATGACTAAGGCCGCGGCAGAAAGAATGAGATTGTTAGAATAACAAGTTTTGAAGCACAAGTATTACTTCAATTATATTCCATAAAGCGTTGGAATAAAGTTATTAATCAAATCAAAAGACCGTTCTACCTTCCCTTGAGTTCATAAGTTTTGGCGTCCAAAGGTATCGCTTGAACGTAGTCATGCTTAATAAAATATCGTAGCATCATTATCATTGGATGACTTACGTTCCTTATCTAAAATTAAGTGCATTTTTCCTGCATTCGGACTTTGATAAGAGCGGTTAGCTCTCTGTGGTCTCGATCAATTCAGCAAGCTTTAGACGTTGAATCTTTCCCGATGGGCCTTTTGGTAGATTTGACAGTATATAAACGGTGTCTGGGCTTTTGAAATTACC
>CALDZS010000304.1 GCA_937944065.1 uncultured Amylibacter sp.
TCCAACATCCAGTTTGTCCAAAATATAAGGTCCACTGCCAAGGCCCGGAACCAAAGTGGAATCCGTGAAATCTTTGCCTTCCCAATGCGCGCGCGAGAACGCAGGCAAGCCTGCGACCATTGCTGGCATGGTTTTGGTCGATGCGCCTTCTTTGAACGTAAATTTTACGCGGTATTTGTCCAGTGCTTCGACGCCTTCAATGTCAAAGAAAACAGTGCGCAGGGACGGGATGCCTTTTTCCAACAAAATATTATAGGTGAACACGATATCGTCTGCGGTGACTTCGGTTCCGTCAGAAAAACGTGCCTCGGGGCGCATGTTAAAGATGACCCATTGGCGATCTTCGGGGTATTCGACGCTTTCTGCAAGCACGCCATACATGGCATCTGGATCGTCCGCCAAAGTTTCCATCAAAGGTTCAAAGAACTTTGACCCCAATGACGCAGAACGGCCCTTGATGACATAGGGATGCATGGAATCGAAGGTTCCAATTTGCCATTGCGAATATTCACCGCCTTTGGGCGCGTCGGGGTTCACATAATCCAGATGCTTGAAATCAGGTTGGTATTTCAGATCGCCATATGTGGACAGACCGTGGGATTTGATGATGGTTTCGCCATAACTCGGGGCTGCGATTGCCAGACAAACGGCGCTGACTGCGCAGACTTGTTTAAAATTGGAAACCAGTGTCATGAAAATCCTCCGCAAAGTTAAGCTTTAACAGAGTATGGTGCAAAACTCTGTGCTTGCAAGGCTCAATAGGATCAATTGCGATGACAGATGCGTTAAACGAAAAAAGCCGCCTCGGGTGAGGCGGCTTTTCGTGACTTGTAAACAAATGCTTACTTGATTTGCGCCAAGTAGGCGATCAAGTTCGCGCGGTCCGTGGCTTTTTTCAAACCAGCAAAGCTCATCTTGGTACCCGGTGTGTATTTTGATGGCTTAGTCAAGAAACCGTCAAGCGCTGCTGCGTCCCAGTTTCCTGTTAGGCCTTTGAAGGCCGCGGAATAATTGAAACCATCGATAGATGTTTGCGCACGATCAACGATGTTGAACAAATGCGGGCCTGTGCCGTTTTCGCCGTCGCCCAATTTGTGGCAAGCTTTACATTTAGAAAAGACTTTCGCGCCTTTTTCAACATCAGCAGATGCCAACAATTCTTCGATTGATGGTCCTTCTGATGCCGATGCAGCACCTGCAGGAACGTCTTCTGATGCCCAGATGCTGGCAGGGGAAGCAGCAGCATGATCTTCGCCATGTGCGTCTGATCCAACATGGTACAGGGTTTCACCAGCCCAATTCAGCAAAAGGTAAATCAGCAAAGCGCCGCAAGCGCCGCCAACAATTTTAGTTGTTTCCATAGTGTCCATAGTTTTGCTCACTTTTGGCATTTTAGATTCTGATGCCCTTCTAGCCCCTTCACAGGGGGCATTGCAACCTGTAGAACCGCGACCAAACGACCACATTTCAAAGGCAGCCACTATGTCAGCTTCCAAACAGATCATCGCATTTCAAGGTTCACTGGGTGCATACTCGCATCAAGCCTGCGCAGAGGCCTATCCAGATGCAACTGCGTTGCCCTGTCAAACCTTTGATGACGCATTGAAATCTGTGGCCGAGGGACGCGCGGATTTGGCAATGATGCCGGTGCAAAATTCGACCTATGGCCGTGTGCCAGACATCCACCGCCTGTTGCCCGACAGTGGTCTGCATATCGTAGGTGAACACTATGTGCGTGTGCATATCAGCC
Organism: uncultured Amylibacter sp.; assembly: GCA_937944065.1. Classification (GTDB taxonomy): domain Bacteria; phylum Pseudomonadota; class Alphaproteobacteria; order Rhodobacterales; family Rhodobacteraceae; genus Amylibacter. The sequence goes on from CALDZS010000304.1 coordinate 1,751, forward strand.
TGATGGTACAAAAAGGTGTGACCCTTGATCAGATTAAAACCGCGCACAGCCATCCAGTTTTGCTGGGGCAATGCAGCGGATTTTTGGAAAAACACAATATCTCGCCTGTAAAGGACGCGGATACGGCGGGTGCGGCGGAAAAAGTGGCCAAGTCGGGTGATCCGACACGTGGCGCGCTAGCCTCGGCGTTGGCAGCTGATCTTTATGGGTTGGATATTTTGGCCGACAAGATCGAGGATCAAGGCAATAACACAACACGGTTCTTGGTCGTGTCCAAAACCGCCGAAATACCTGTCATGGACGATGCTGAATATAAAACCACGTTCGTATTTCAAGTGCGCAACATTCCAGCCGCGCTTTACAAGGCGATGGGCGGGTTCGCGACCAATGGCGTGAACATGGTGAAATTGGAAAGCTTCATGGTAGACGGCTCGTTCGCGGCGACGGCGTTCTATGCAGATATAATCGGCCATCCCGAGGATGAAGCTGTGGCGCGTGCCATGGCCGAGCTGGACTATTTCACGTCAAAAGTGGATATTTTGGGCGTCTATAAATCAGCGCGCAACATGGGCTAGGGATTGATCCTTTAGCCCGAAATATACTTCGCCTCTATCTGTTCGCCAAAAATTCGCATGGATTTTGTGATCCGCTTTTCCACAGAGTTTTTCGCCAACCGGATTGATTGCAAAATCAATCGTGATGAAATGCTTTCGGCCTTTGGGTCTACATGAAAGCTTACTTCGGTCACGTCTGATCCCAAATCTTCGAATTCGAACAACATTTGGCCGCTCATCGCACCGCTGGCGCTGGTGTATTGGATGCGATCATTTTCGCGATACTCGTCCAGCCTTACACACACTTCCCGATGTTTGCCGCGCACCATGCCTGAAATCTGCCACTCCATGTCGACGTCGATACCTGTCACATTGTCAGTACGTTCTACTGTCAATTCGCGTTCTTGCGCATGTGCCTCGAAACCAGAAAAATTTGTGAATTCTTTAAATACAAAATCAACGGGGGCGTTTATGGCGTGAACAGCGGTCAATCTCATGGCGGAATCCTTTGCGTGCAATTATGGTTAATAGTTAAGGGTTCTCTATTGGTTAATCCAGTGTGTCTTTCACCCAATTCCTTAATAAAAACTCTGCGATTGACCCTGCACGCGGTGCTGATATGCCCACATCAACACCTGAATAAACATCAATTATAGTTTCGCGGCTGACCCATTTGGCATCATCGATTTCAATCGGATCGATTGTAATATCGGAACTGAGCGCTTCACCGTGACATCCGATCATTAAGGACGCAGGAAATACCCATGGTTGGCTGGTTAAATAGGTCACGTCACCGACAGTAATGCCTGTTTCCTCCATGACTTCGCGGCGCACTGCCGCCTCGATTGTCTCGCCCGGTTCCATGAAGCCCGCCAAACAAGAGTACATGCCATCAGGCCAAGTGTGGGCGCGCCCTAAAAGGACAGAGTTCCCCTTTGTTACCAGCATAATTACAACCGGGTCCGTGCGTGGAAAATGAGGCGCTTCGCATTTAGTACACGTCGCCAGCCAGCCCGCTTTACCCCACGCGTTCGCACCGCCACAGCGGGTGCAAAAGCGCGTATTCTTTTGCCATTCGAACATACCGCGCATGATGGCAGACAGTTCAGCATCGCGCGGCGTTAAATCGATCATTGTATCGCGCAAGTCATGAAAAGCTTGGGTTTCAGGCAAATCGGGGTGTTGGTTGGTGCTGTCGTCCAAAAACTGCCCCAGCTTTTCCTCGTCACGCCGTGGGTCATCCCAGTCAGATATATCGACTGCAAAAACTGGCGTTTCTTTGTCCAAACCCATGAAAAGATGCGTTAGTTTCGAAGCCTTCAAAACTGGATGATCAGAAGAGACGTAGGTCAATGCCTTGGTTTCTATGTCCAGTAAGGGTTTGCCACGCCAAATAATGGCGATTTTTGCGTTCGGGTCTTGGAACATTTTTTCAGTATCGCCACGCAAGTGATCCGCACGGTCAAAGTTGGTTCCAGCGAAGGTTAGAGTGTGTGCAAGTTTCATCAAAACGATATGCCATGCAATTACAAGATAGGCAATTGCGGGACTTGCACAGGGTGTCCAAGGCGACTATATCACCCCCGAGAGGTTGGCGCGGGCGAGCGCCTCGCCAACTCGGTCAGATCCGGAAGGAAGCAGCCGTAACGAGTCCCGTTTGGGTCGCTGTCCAGCCTCTCACCTATCCCTCCAGATCCAGTTTTCTATGCAAGCGCGTTATACGATGCCTTTGCCTTTGCCGTACCAATCAGCCTGTTCGACCTGGATAGCATCGCCCAAAAGTTTCGCAAATTCGATAGGGTCTTGGGTGCCACCGTCTTTGCCACGGTAATGGTACGGGAACACAACAGATGGGTTGAATTCCGCAACAGCGCTTGCAGCTGCCTTGATATCCATTGTGAACGGCAGGTTCATACAGACGAATGCAAGGTCGATATCTTTCAGCGCGCGCATTTCTGGCACGTCTTCGGTATCTGCCGACAGGTAAACACGTGCATCGCCTATGGTCAGAACATAACCGTTATCGCGCCCTTGCGGGTGGAATTTCATACGATCTTCGGTCATATTATAGGCTGCAATTGCTTCAATCCCGACGCCCATAACATTGCCGGTTTCGCCATTGGCCATGACTTGCGCCTTCGCGGCCAATGCTTCTGTCATTTTGTCAATTGCACCTTGGTTGGAAACCAGCAGAGTTTTATCGCCCATGACCGCGGCCAATGTATCATTATTCAAATGATCGCCATGATGATGTGTGATCAAAACCAAATCGGCAGCTGGCATGTCTTTGTATTGTGCAGGGTCCCCAACTGGATCAGCATAGATAACGCCCATCGGGGTTTCTAACACAACAGACGCATGAGATACTGGATGGACTTTAACCTTGCCCTTGGCAAAGGTCATGGCGTGGCCATCTGCACTGGCAATATAAGGAATAACTGTGATGCCCGCAGTGGCAGCACCGGTGGTTTGTAAAAATTTCCGACGTGATAACATGAGTATTCTCCCTAATAAGATACTCATGAGGTTAGCGCCGTACAGGGTTAGGTCAAGCATC
>CALDZS010000305.1 GCA_937944065.1 uncultured Amylibacter sp.
CCAAATTTGAACGTCAATTCACGCGCTTTCTGGCGGACTTTGGGCGGGAAAGCAGTAGACAGGATTTCATTGCCACACCAACCACCGCGATACGGGGTCAATTCTTTAAATCCTACAAGTTCAGTCATCAAAGGACCAACAATTGTCCCATTTTTGGTGGCACAAGCCTCGATCGCTGAACCACGACAGTCGATGCGCTTCATAATCTTGATTTCACCCTCGCCAATTATCTCGTGCTCATGGCGCCGAAAATCAGCCTCGGATTTTATAAAGAAGGTTGTATGCCCACTGTCACCGAACGCAGATTGCAAAACAAGATCGTCGCCAATTTTGGCTTTTTTGCAGACCTTTTGCAGTTGTTCATAGCTGGTGACCTCTGACAGCACATTAGGCACGGACGGTACACCTGCCTTGTTGCCGATGCGGACGGTTTCGATTTTATTGTCCATCGCCGTTCGTAATTTCGCCTTGGGGAACCAAACTTCAGCGCCTAATTCTTTGGACAGGCGTTCGGTTTCTTCGTCAAACATCAAGAATACAAATTTCGGCTTGCCGCCACGGCGCTTGATGAAATCAATCACCTCCTTGTGTTGAAGCAGGTAATTATTGATGTCCTCAATAGATTGAAACTCTGCGTGTGGCTGCTCTGATGGGCAGAAAACGTTCGGGTGTTTGCCGTCGTAACAATCAATATAACAAATATACTTGAAGTTTTTGACCCACTCATCGAGCCCTAATAGGTTAAAGTTCGACGCGGAAATAAAGTAGATAGGGTCTTCATTTCGGTGAAAAAACCGACGAATTTCTGAAATATTTTTTAGCACGGTAGCCATTGATGTTTTCTCCCTTATTATTTCTTCTTGTTGCCCTGTTTTTTTGCCACAGAGGCCAGCGCCTCTGGCGTGAAGACACGCAAACCCAAATCGGCGCGATACCCGTGTATTTCACTGACATCCAGCGCGAGCATGAATGCAAGAATCTCTTTTGAAACAACCTGACCTGGAACCAGTATTGGAAATCCAGGGGGGTATGGGATAATAAAACTTGCAGAAACCACCTCTGTGCCCGCTTCGAGCGCCTCACTTAGTGAACCTGTAAGTTCCAAATAATCGCAATTTTTCGCGTCATAGCTAAGATAATATGCCGTTCTTATATCGCCTTCTGACGTCACATTGTCGGGTCGAAATGCATCATGAAACCGGCTGAAATCTGGTAAAGGTGGATAATTGTGAGTCAAATTCTCAACCCGTCTATCAAACGATAAACGCTCCATCTTTGACGCGTCGTCCAACAGTTCATCTAACTCGTTGGCAATCTCGACTAGAACTTCGATCAGATACGCAACCGATGAACGCGTCGTTCCAATGTTGGTCATAAACAGGACTGTATTACGCGAGGTTTTATTGATTTGAATACCGTATTTATCCATCAATATGTCATTCTTGAACGTGTCGCCATCCCAACCTGTACCGCCCACAGCCAATGTGACGCGGGTGGCATCTAAAACGAAGTCGTCCTTTTCCCAACAGTCCCAAATGTCGGTCCAGCCTTGGTCATTGTCAAAATAACTGGTGACACCGCTTTGACGATGATGTTCTGGGATCATGTCGCCAGCCGTTAATACTCTGAAATACTTTTGCAGCAATGGGTGGCTGCTGATGGCTTTACGCATCGACATCGCTGCCTCTACTTGGCGTTGAACGAATTCAAAACCTTCTAATTCCACCTGCCGTCTACCAACATCTAGCGATGCAATGATTTGATAATTTGGCGAAGTTGACGTGTGGGTCATATAGGCCTCGTGAAAGGACTGTTCCACTTCACCTTTGAAATCCTGATCGTTGACGTGGATCATTGATCCTTGTCGAAGAGACGTCAGCGTCTTGTGCGTTGATTGGGTTGCATAGGTTCGCACTCGCGCATCTGGCGGTGCTATCAAACGCGTATCCAGCCAATCTTCGTCTGGCGCATTCGCAAGCTGTTTTTGCTGTTCATTGTAGGTTTGTTTGTGTTCTTCGGACCGCAAACGTACGCGCAGGTCATTCGCAACGCGCATCGCCGTGCGCTGGCGATATGTTGGGCTGAACCGTGCAAACGCGAACCAGGCTTCGTCCCACAGGAAAACAAGATCGGGTTTAATGGCGAGGCATTCTTCCATCACCCGTTCTACATTGTAGACCAATCCATCGAAGGTACAGTTGGTCAGCAGCAACATACGCACGCGATCTAACTTTCCCGCCGCTTTCAGTTCCAACAACTGATGTTTAATCTCTCGCAGTGGCACGGCACCGTACATCGAATACTCATTCAACGGATAGCTATCGAGATAGATCACCTCTGCCCCTGCTAGAACCATCCCGTAATGGTGTGATTTGTGGCAATCGCGATCGACCAATACGATATCGCCTGGGCGAACCAATGCTTGGACAACGATCTTGTTACAGGTCGATGTGCCATTGGTAGCAAAGAATGTTTGTTTTGAACCGAACGCACGACTGGCCAGTTCTTGCGCCTCTTTAATCGGGCCGTGTGGTTCCAACAAACTGTCCAAACCGCCCGACGTGGCAGACGTTTCGGCCAAGAATATATTAGGGCCATAAAACGCACCCATATCTTGGATCCAGTGGGACCTCGTAATCGACTTGCCACGACTGATCGGCATCGCGTGGAAAACACCCGTCGGCTGCTTTGAATATTCGACCAGCGCATTGAAAAATGGTGTTTTGTTTCGTGCGGCAACACCACGCAAAATGTTTAGGTGCAGCTCCATGAAGTCTTCTTGGTTGTAAAAGACTCTTCGACAAATTCCCAGATCAAGCCCTGCAATATCTTCGACAGAGCGGTCAGTGACCAAATAAGCATCTAGTTCTGGCCGAACCCGAGCAATCAAACGGCACAGCTCTGGACCATAGTTTTCAGGAAGCATCGCGTCAATTTCGTCTGCGTCACCTGCATTTTTTAAATATTTGGCCAAAATCTCGTTGTCGTTTTTCGACTTTAACGACAGCCCTGGACGCACAACGATTGCCTGAATATTGTGGTTGAAAAGAACCGCAATCAGCGCGTCTTCAAGGCTTGGAACCACTACAGCGTCATAGTTAAACGGGTCTTCGGTACGACGCATACGGCTGACGTTGGACTTCAACCAGCGCTCTTGCTGCTCATTTACATCGTCCACGATCAACACTTCGAAATAGGGACGCGTCATTGCGCGTGCTTCGGGCGATAGCATCGCCTCGTCGTTATGCTCGTCATCATCCGCACTGTCACGGTCAAGCGGGATTGTGCGACGACGATATGCGCCCGTGGTCAGCGCGCGGGTCACACGGTGAACTGTAAAGGACAGATCCTCATAATTTGCATGTGCAAACTGACGCCGCATATGATCAAACGCAGCGGTGCCCGGAAACGCCCAATACGGTTCGATCAACGCTAACGCGTCAAAAAGGGATGCAACTGTCCCCTTCAAGACTTCGATTTTTTTCGTGTTCTGCTCTCGGGAGATGGACGTGATGGCGTCTCTTAGCGCGCTCCACCTATCGGACCGCAACTGCGTTGCTGAATAGTAATCACTAACGGAATCCATTCGTGCTTCTCCTTTATTTGACCAGAGCATAGTCCTCTGTCAGCAGCGACGAATGCTACTTAACGGTGCCATAATCTCCATTTTTATTACCCACGACGGGTGTGTCTGCAGTTTCAAATGCGAGAATGCTTTCAGCAGCGGCTTCGCTTTCAATCGGTAAATCAACATGTAGCCCTGCCCGCGACCCCTGCTGAGGTATCTCAAGCGGTCCAAGCGTCTTTAAAAAACCATCGGTTCCGCTGTCACGATCATAAACCGAGAAATCTGTCGATCTGTCGCGGAAACTTTTCAAAACTTGTCCTAGTCCCTTCAATCCCGTTTCGCGCTGGCGACGCACCATCGACAAATCAATTTCAATTGGGAACATATCTTCTTGTCCCGCAGATTGATACAACACCAAAGACGAAGGATCGACAACACATGATTTTCCGACCCCGCCTGCCCCAAGGCCATTGACGTCAAATACATAGCATTGGAACTGCGCTGCTGTTGCGCGCGCAATTGCCAGCTCTGCATCACGATCCGTTGTGCCGGTAAGAACAGGGTGCAACAGCACTTCAACGCCTTGACTGGTCAATTGGCGTGTCGTTTCTGGGAACCAAATATCATAACAAATTGACAGGCCAAATCGTCCAACGTCTGGGACATCGAACACACAGAAATCCGTGCCCGCGGCAATGCCTGCCTCGTAGGGTAAGAATGGGAACATTTTCGCATAACGGCGAATGATCTCGCCATCGGGATTGATCACCAATGC
>CALDZS010000306.1 GCA_937944065.1 uncultured Amylibacter sp.
GGGGCTATAACCCTTGCGACGTCACATTAGGTTTTGGATGCAGTGGGTTAACACCCCATCTGCATAACTCGCAAAATCAACTGATTGCGGGGGTATCACCCCCCAGAGTACGGGGTAACGCCCGTTCCGACATGAACCGCAAATGGCGGGCCCGTCACGCGTTTATCATCAACGCAAATCCCTGTGTAAAAGCAGGCCGAAGCCCCTGCAAGCCAACCGGCTTGTGGGGCTTTCGTGCTGGGTTTTTACATCGCATCGATGAACGCATAGATGGCCGTCTGGCCTTCGACAGACCAAAGATCATGATGATGCGCGCCCTGCATCTTTTTAAGAATTTTGGTCGCGGCGGGTGACGCATTGAAAATGGCTTGCCCATCCGAAAACGGAATAACTGCATCATTGGTGCCATGAATGACAAAGGTTGGAACGCTGACCGATTTTATGTGTGTGGCGCTATCCCAACGTTGATCCAATATCAGACGCACGGGAAAGATTGGCATTTGGGCGGCAGCGCGGTCGGTGATCGACGTATATGGCGCCTCTAGCACCAGCGCATCTGGTGGATGGGTGGTGGCCAGCTTGATCGCCACACCTGTTCCCAAGCTTTCGCCGTAATAAATCAACGTCCCTTTGACTGTTTTCGCGATCTGATCGCGCAAAAAGGCAGCATCCTTTGTAATCAGCGTTTCGTCGGGCCGTCCTTGCGATCCAGATGAACCGCGATACGCCATCGCAACCACACCGTAGCCACGTCGCGCTAACCGATCAAACCGTTCGGCGCGGCCAGCAAGATTGCCCGCATTGCCATGGAAATACAGGATCGTTGGTTTGCCTGAATTTGCCTGTCGCGACCATATGACAAGATCAGTTCCGTCAAAGCTCTGGAAAGTTTGTTCGGTAAACCCAGATAGACCTGCCGTCTTGGGCGTCACACGGGTGGCGTCAAACGGGTAAATCAAGCTTTTGCGCGCAAGGTACACCGCGCCAAGCGCGCCGAGATAGGCCAGTATAAGAACGGTTAGAAAGTACTTCATATCAGACTGGATCGATTGCGACTTGGCCGGCCAAAAGGCGTTCTAAACGGACGGTATACAGCGCGATGGCAAAGCTTATGAATGAGGCAAAGATCATGAAGGCGACCAAACTGCGGGCATCCGCACTTCCAGATAATATGAAACCTGAAATACCAGAAAATCCGGCACCGATGAATGTCATCAATGCTCCGCCCAAGCCAGCCGCAGATCCCGCCAACTTTGGATTAATCTCTAGCATCCCTGCATTGGCATTTGGCAAGACCATGCCGTTGCCAAGGCCGATAAAAAGCGTGAAGGCAAAAAAGCTGAGTGGATGGGTAGCGCCCATACTCAACACGACCAAACAGGTGATCAAGGGAAGCAGCGTTGTCAGGCAGCCGATGATCATCATACGTTCGACCCCAACAGTGGTGGAAAAACGCCCGCTGAGCCCGTTACCGATAATATATCCAGTGGGCGTGATCATCAGGCAATATCCAACCGCCTGCGGCGACAGTCCGTACACGTTTGCGCCAATAAACGGGGCGGCGCCCAAATACGCAAAAAAGGTGGCAGCGGCAAAGGCGGCTGCCATCGCATAGCCCCAGAACCGACGAGAGCGTAGCAAAGTGGGATATGATCTGAACTGCTGGGTGAAAGAAGAGTTCTGAAATTTGTTCGTCTCGCCCATATCGAAAAAACAAATCACCAGCCCGAATAAGGCGATGATGCCCAGCAGATGAAAGTTTGCCTGCCAGCCGAAATGTGTCCCGACATATCCGCCAATCGCTGGTGACATCATGGGGGCCAAGGCCATCGCCATGGTGATGTAACCGATCATACTGGCCGCTTTGTTGCGCGATACCAGATCGCGCACGGTCGCACGTGCAATGACCATGCCAGACGCAATGGACGCTTGCAGGGCGCGGAAAAACAAAAACCATCCAAGAGATGTGGACATGGCAGCCCCAAATGCAGCGAAGACAAAGACCGCAATCGATCCCAGCATCACGGCCCGCCTGCCGAACCTGTCCGACAGCGGCCCTGTAAGCAATTGTAAGATTGCGGTTAACACCAGATACCCGCTGACTGTCAGTTGCATCACACCAAAGGACGTGCTGAAATAATCAGCCATCGCGGGCAGGCTGGGCAAAAAGATGTTCATCGGAACTGAAGAGACCGCAGCAATGATCACCAACGTCGCCAGCTTGGGTGGCGTTGTGCGGTCAAAAAAAACAGAAGGTTGTTGGGTCATTCTATTTAAAGATATTGAAACAGGACACTTGTCCAGATGAAATTGGTTATAGATCGTGACAGTATGCAGCCCCTAAATCAGATAGCCAAAATATCCTGTTCTATTCAGTCGGAAATCAGGTATGTGGTTGGCAACAACTTGGAAAGGTCAGTCTTATGAAAAAGCATCGTGGTTTCCCATCCCGTCTGCCCAGTTCAGATTTTCAGTTTACGATCAGACGTGCGCACAAGGCCGGTCCGACGCCGCTGAAAGCACGAGAGCGGTATGCCGATAGGCGCAATGCGGACCTGATCGCGGACGAGGCATTTCTAAAAGCGCTGATAGATCAGTTTGGCGAAGAACCGTTTGAACGCGGAAATCTTGATGCAGGACGGTTGAATTGGTTGCTGGGCCGAGAGGTCGAAATGGTTGATAAACCGTTCGATCCAGTCAGTTATGAAGCATTGCTTCGGGTCAATATGGCCAAGGCTATGGTCAGTTTCCCTGACATTTTTCGCGACGACTAGGTGCGGAATAGGCGAGGTTTTGCCGTTCCATGCAACCGTATGGCGGCAACTCGCCTAAAATTAAAGCTAATCTTTTTATGCGTTTGCGAAACACAAATCGGCTGGATAGGCTTTGATCAAGCGAGGTTATTGGCGCGGTTGTACTCCCCCGCATGACTGTCCCAGATACCTCACCCGCGGTTGTTGGTACCGTAGTTAAATTTATTTGGCTGAACTCCATCATGTGGAACAGGGTTAAGTCTAACCTGTTTCGTTTCCCCTCTACTGGCCTTGCTGTGCTGATGCAGAGCAAGGCCTTTTTCATGCGCGCCCGCTAACTGCGACATATTATTTGTTGTCAAAATCCCTAAGGTCTAGCACTGTGCAGAATGTCGCATCGCGGCACTTTCGACAAATCCACAAGGGGCACTCATGACGTACGCAGGCATTTATTCGCAAAGCAAAGAAAACCCAGAGAAGTTTTGGATGGGTGCGGCGAAAGGTATTGATTGGATCAAAGCACCTACAAAGGCGCTGTCAGATGATCGCGCCCCGTTTTATGAATGGTATGCTGATGGTGTGGTGAACGGGTGCTACAACGCGGTTGATCGCCATGTAGAGGCTGGCAATGGGGATCGCACCGCGATTATCTATGACAGCCCGATTACCGAAAGCCAAAGCAAGGTCAGTTATGCAGAATTGCAGGACAAGACTGCAATGCTGGCGGGTGCGCTAGCCGCACGTGGATTGGTCAAAGGCGACCGTGTCATTATCTATATGCCGATGATACCAGAGGCGTTGGTTGCAATGCTGGCCTGCGCACGGTTGGGCCTGATCCATTCGGTGGTGTTTGGTGGGTTTGCTGCGAACGAGCTGGCAACACGCATCAATGATTGCACACCCAAGGCAATACTTGCCGCATCCTGCGGGATCGAACCATCACGCGTTATCGAATACAAACCCTTGATCGACGCCGCGATAGAGCTGGCTGATCACAAGCCAGAATTGACCGTTGTATATCAACGTGAACAGGCTGTGGCCGATTTAAGCATGGCTCGCGATCAGGACTGGAACGAGTTTCAAGCGGGCGTTGAACCAGCCGCTTGTGTGCCTGTTAACGGGTCTGACCCTGCCTATATCTTGTATACATCTGGAACGACCGGCGCGCCAAAAGGCGTCGTGCGCCCCACGGCGGGTCATCTGGTGGCGATGAACTGGACGATGAAGAATGTTTACAATGTCGATCCCGGCGATGTGTTCTGGGCAGCATCCGATGTGGGGTGGGTCGTTGGCCATTCCTATATCTGTTACGCGCCATTGATCCACGGAAACACCACCGTGATGTTTGAAGGCAAACCAATTGGCACCCCGGATGCGGGCACATTTTGGCGCGTGATAGAAGAGCATAATGTTAAGGTGCTGTTCACCGCACCCACAGCGTTTCGCGCGATCAAACGCGTTGATCCAAAAGGTGAGTTTTTTGCGAAATATGACCTATCTTGCTTGGACAGCTTGTTCTTGGCTGGCGAACGCGCTGACCCTGATACCATTGAGTGGGCGCAAAAACACCTGGGTGTACCTGTGATAGATCATTGGTGGCAGACTGAAACAGGTTATGCGATTGCGGCAAACCCGATGGGGATTGAACAGATGCCAGTTAAACTCGGCTCGCCTGCAATGCCAATGCCTGGATATGATGTGCAAATTTTAAGCGATGAGGGGCATCCATTGCCAGCAGGTGAATTGGGTGCGATCGTCATAAAACTACCCTTACCGCCAGGGACGTTATCGACATTGTGGAACGCTGATGAACGGTACCAAAGTTCTTACCTAGACGCATTCCCAGGATATTACGAAACTGGTGATGCGGGCATGGTGGACGAAGACGGGTATCTTTACATCATGGCGCGCACCGACGATGTGATCAACGTCGCAGGGCACCGTTTGTCGACAGGACAAATGGAAGAGATTCTGGCATCGCATCCTGACGTGGCAGAATGTGCGGTAATCGGCGTTGCCGATGCGCTTAAGGGCCAACTACCAATGGGGTTTGTCTGCCTAAATTCTGGTGTCGACCGGCCAGAGGAAGAGATCATCACTGAATGCGTCGGACTGGTGCGTTCCAAAATCGGTGCGGTTGCGGCATTCAAACTGGCCACGGTCGTTGATCGTCTGCCGAAGACGCGGTCTGGCAAAGTTTTGCGCGGCATCATGGCCAAAATTGCGGATGGTACAGATTGGAAAATGCCAGCGACCATCGACGATCCCGCGATCTTGGACGAGATTAAAACCGCTGTTCAAAAGCTAGGGTATGCCAAATCATAACGCCTAGCTAGAATTGCAAAAATCCTGCATTTGTGCAAACTACCATTTGCACCAAGGATTTTGGACTGATGGCTAAGAGCAAAAAAGTAGGCACGCACGAGATGGCCGCACAGCCATTGATCACGCATGACCTGCAATCTGCCTTGGCGGACGTCATAAACGGTCTGGAATTGGTGGACAAAGCCAGCTTGTCGCCAGATGCTTTGATGCATGTCGAACGTGCAATTGCGTCCAGCCATACGCTGGCCGATTTGATGGATCGATTAAGCAACAGTCTGATGGGGCACGATACCGATTTGGCCACGGAAAACCGCGCTTTTCAATTTGCCCCTTTTATTGCCAACATAGAACGCCGCTGGACCAGTCGCGCCAAAGCGAAATCTGTGGGCTTTAAGATTTCTATATCTGATGACCTGCCCGAGAAAATTGGACTGGATCGCACATCTCTGGATCGCATCTTGTCGAACTTGATCGAGAACGGTCTGAAATTTTGTGATGATGGTGATGTCTTGTTGGACATCGGCCTAAGCCATGACAATGATCTATTGTTTGTGGTTCGTGACCAAGGCCCAGGATTTAGTAAAGACGCTATTAAATCGCTGTTCGAATATAAAGGCAGACCAGAAAACTCGCCCAAAAAAGGATCAGGGCTGGGGCTGCATATTGCCAAACGGCTGGTCAATCAGATGGACGGTAAGATTGAGGTGTTTAATCAGCAGATCGGAGCGTTGGTGTCGTTTGAAATACCAGCCAGCAGTTGGTTTGTTACTCACAGCAAACAACTGCCACAGACACTGTCGTCAAGCTTGGTTGGTGCCAAGATTTTATTGGCAGAAGACAATGCAACCAGCCAAATGGTGCTAAGTAAGATGCTTGAAGGGTTTGGCGCAATACTGACCGTTGTCGATAATGGGATTGATGCGTTGGCAGCCCTTAGCGAACACGCCTTTGATCTGGCTGTGTTGGATATTGAAATGCCCGGCATACTTGGTACCGATGTTATCATGAAGGTTCGCAAACTGGACGGGGTCAAGGCAGATATCCCTATTCTGGTGGTATCCGCCTATGTCATGCCAGGGGACCGAGAAAAGACCATGTTGGCGGGCGCCGATCATATCGTCACAAAACCAATTCGTGACATGATAAAGTTCAAATTAACTTTGGAGGAAACCATTACGGGGCGCCGTGGTCAAAACACCTTGGGCGCAACTTATCAGAAAGCGCCAACTGACACCAAGATGATTGATCGCAGCGTCTTTGAAACTTTGGTCTCTGCAGTGGGGCGCGATAATATGACAGAGCTTATCGCCAAAATCCAAAACGACTTGAAATCGGTGCAAACCGCCATGACTGACTTTATTGCAAAACTGGCCACCGAGGGCATTCGGGCCCAAACCCACATACTCGTCTCTGTCGCGGGTGCGGTTGGTGCGCTAAATTTACAGGCTACGGCGGAAAAGTTAAACCATGCCGCCAACCAAAATCAACATCCAGAGATGAAAAGCCTGTACGTCATTTGCGACAATCAATTAACGCATTTGCGTGCCGAGCTGGCAACGCTTGCAGAAACTGAATTTGGCACACCGAAATGACAAAAGCCTTGATTGTTGAAGACACTGAATCGATCGCCATGTTGTATGCCGCGATGCTGACGAAGCACGGCTACGATGTGATATCCGCAGGCACGGCCAAACAGGCAGAGGCATGTTTGTTGGATCACAGCATATCAATTGTTATTCTGGATATCGGATTGCCAGACCGTGACGGTCTTGATCTGTTGTCGGATATTTTGGTGCGAAAACCCGACATGCGCGTCATTGTAGTGACGGCAAACGGTTCTATGAATAAGGCCGTCGAAGCCATGCGTCTGGGCGGGTCTGACTTTCTGGTGAAACCCGTCAACGAAGCCAAGTTTATGGGCGCTGTGGATAATGCAGTTGCCCAAATTAATCAGGTTAAACCAGAATGGCGCGCGTTGGTCGCCCAATCGAACAAAAAGGATATCGCAACTCGTGTTCGTCCGTTAATTGGCGTGGCATTGGCCGATATCGAAAGAGCGCTGATCGAGGAAACAATTGAATTTTGTGATGGGTCGTTGCCCAAAGCGGCCGAACTTTTGCAACTTGCGCCATCCACACTATATAGAAAGCGAGAAGCGTGGGATTAGATCAGTTCTAATGGACTTTACAAGTTAAAAAGAATTCGGGCATATATGCGGATAAAATAGAGGAATATTCACGATGGTTAACAAAACAACATTTGCCATTTCAGCGGTTGTTATTGCAGTGGCTACAACGGCAAGTGCGCAAAGCCTGCGCAATGCAAAACCACCTGCGAATCTCCCTCCCGCCAGCTTTGATGGCTTGCAGTTTGTGGACAATAATAACTGTGTTTATGTGCGATCTGGATATGGTGGACGCGTTACTTGGGTTCCGCGCGTAGACCGCAAGCGCCGCCAGTTGTGCGACAAAAGCTTTCGCCCGACATTCGAGCCTGTAAGAACAGCAACTGCAACACCTTCTGCAGAGGTTGAAGCACCCGCTGCAACCAAACCTGCTAAAACTGGTGGGTTTTTGGCGGGACTACAGAAATCTTTACAGACGACCACCAAACCTGCACCCAAAGCAGTTATTGCGTCCGAACCTGTGATCGAAGAAACAGTTGAACCGGTTATCGAGGCACCCGCGACCGTTGTTGCCGCCGTGGAACCCGACGTAGCGGCGAAACCAAAACTTAATTTAAAAGACCTGTTCGCTAAGCGCAAAAAAGCGGCTGGCGAAGCAGCGCCAGAAGTGGCCGCACCAGTGGTGGTCGAGCCGGCGATTATGGAACCTGATATCGCGTTGAAACCAAAGCCGAGCTTGAAGGATATTTTCGGCAAACGTAAAACGGCCGCTGTCGACGCAAAGCCCAAGATTGTTGAACCTGAACCAGTTGCGGTAGCACCCGTTATTGCCGCCCCAAAGGTTGTAGAACCAGTGGTAGCTGCGAAACCGAAACTCACGTTAAAAGAGATTTTTGCAAAGCGCAAAACAGCTGCGGTGGAAGCAAAACCTGAAATGGTTGAACCTGTTGCGGTTGCACCCGTTATTGTGGCCCCAAAGGTTGCAGAGCCAGTGGTGGCCGCGAAGCCAAAACCCACTTTGAAAGAGATTTTTGCAAAGCGTAAAACAGCCGCATTGGAAAAAGCGCCAAAACCTGCAGAGCCAAAACCAGTCGCACCAGTTGTTGTGAAACCAGAAGTGGTCGCGCCGGTCGCCGGCCTGCCCAGTGGTGTTTATGTAAAGGTTGGCAGGTTTTCGAACCGCAACAAAGCGAACGAAGTCGTGTCATGGTTCCGTAAATCCGGTCACAAAGGTGCGCGAATGGATGGCGATGATTTGATGGTTGGCCCGTATCGGTCTGAAAGCGTGGCAAAGGCCGCCCTATACCAAGCAACAGGCGCTGGGTACAAAAACGCAAGAATTGTTGAACGCTAATAATCGGCGTAAGACTTCTCTTCTATTAGGGTCGATCCGAGGGCAATGTTGATTTGCTTTTTCAGGTCGGCCCTTTTGTCATTGGTCACGTAAACACTGCGCGCCAATTGCACGAAAGCCTCGCCAAAATCGCCCGCGCGTTCGCAATCGCGAATATCATCTTCGATCACCCATAGCTGTTTGTTCACGGCCAGCAATGCCGCTTTTAGGGATGCGATTTGCGGTGTCTTTGGCACAAACTTGTCTTCGACTGCTTCTAACGCCGCACGTTCAACTTGGACATTTGCCAGTTTTTCAGCATCCGAAATCTGATCGCATTTAATCTCTAGGATAGTTAGTTTATCCAGCAATTCGCCGGGGGCAATTGGGGTCATAATTTCGGTCATGGATGTGTCCTTGTTGAAACTAACTTACGAATGTCTGCCTCTAGCCCATCAAAGACAGTGGCCCAATCGCCCGCAATTTCTTGGCGTACCAACCGCATGTTTGGGTACCAAGGTGTGTGATCTTTAAAAGGCTCGTACAGCCAGTAAGCCTCTGAATGCAAAAGGTTCCAAACAGGTACACCCAACGATCCCGCAACATGTGCAATGGCGCTGTCCATGGTGACAACCAAATCCAGTGTTTGGATTAACGCGGCACTGTCGGCAAAGTCGCGATCACGGCCAGCTGCATCAATAATCACGGCGTTTGTTCCGTCCGCAACAAACGTGTCATGCAGTGCACCTTTATACAAAGAGAACAATTGCACTTGCGGTATCTGCGCCAATTGTAAAAACCGTGTATGATCAAAAGATCGCTTGTGATTTGCTCGAAACGTGAGCGACCCTGACCATAGAACACCGATCTTGAAATGTGCGTTAAACGGTTTCGTCAAACGCGCCGCACGTTCCTTGCTGTCTTTCGGAATGGTCAGGCTTACCGCGTCCGGCACGCTGTTCAGTGTGGTGCCCAAATGCAAAGGCAGGTCCATCATCGGGGCCCAATAATCTGCAGAAGCCTGTCCGATGTCTTGTAACGGTACCAATTCGGTAATCCCGTCCACTTTGTCCATAACGCGCATCAAGGGCGGCTTGCAGGCAAATATCACATGGGCGCCCAAGTCCGATAGGCCTTTCAAAAAGCGCGCCATCAATATCGTATCGCCGAACCCTTGTTCTGGGTAGACCAGCACGCGTTTGCCAGACACATCTTCACCGCGCCATTGTGGAATATCAAGTTTTGGTCTCGATATCTCGTCGCCTTGCCAGCGCCATTCAAAACTGTTGAACCCTGCTGGATACTCGCCCAAAGACAGTTCTGCCAACGCCAGTTGGATATATAGCTCTGCAAAATCAGGGTGGGCTTTGATCGCGGGTTGCAACGCTTCTTTGGCACCTTGATAATCGCCTTGTCCGCGTAAATACTTTCCCAACATTGCATGGTGCATCGGATCATCTGGCTCCAACGCAATCAACTGTCTGCGCAAGGTTACAGCGTCTTGGGCAAACCCGCCATCGTACAAAGAATTACTGGCATTCCCCAGAATTTGCGCCGTGGGTGGCCCTTGCAGCGCGCGCCGATGCGCAGTCACTGCGTGATCATATTGTTTTTCGGATCGATACAGCGCACCTAGATTGGACCACATTGTGTAATCATCTGGGTATGCCGCCAGATGCAGCGCATATTCGCGAAATGCAGCACCTGCATCGCCTGCTTTGTGAAATTCCAAGGCGCGTGTGCGATGTGATGCGCTAGCCATGTATCAACCCTTGAATTAGTCGGTGCAAGAAGACCCAAAAAACCATTTGGATGCAACATGAAAGGCGTACGCAGACGCGGGATTTGTTCAATCCGCCCTAAAAGCCATTGTTGCCAACGGGCGGCTGTTCTAGAAACAACGCAATAAGGATCAATGATATGAGCGACGTGCAGCCCCAAGATCAGGAATTCGTAGATCACGCCTATGAAATTGGCGAGAATATTATTGATGCGGTGCGCTCTGCCATTGGTACAGGCGCGCGCGGCGACCTAATTTCTTTGTTCAACGATCTTCACCCTGCCGATATTGCCGACATTCTGGAACAAGTCAGCGCGCCAGAGCGGATGGAAATCCTGACCCTTTGGGGCGACGATATTGACGGCGAAGTTTTGGCCGAGTTGGACGAAACCTTAAGTGCTGAAATCATGGAAGCACTGCCCGATAATATTGTCGGCGAGGCGATGCGAGAGTTGGATACAGACGACGTTGTCGATCTTGTCGAAGACATGGACGAGCCGCAACAGGAGCGGGTGCTAGAGGCGCTAGACACGTCTGATCGCTTGGCGGTTCAGCAATCGCTTGCCTATGCAGAGGAAACTGCTGGTCGCCTGATGCAGCGTGAATTGGTGATGGCGCCAACCCATTGGACGGTCGGCGAAGCGATTGACGCGTTTCGCGCGGATCAAGATTTGCCAGATCGGTTTTATGACGTTGTGATCGTTGATCCCAAGATGGAACCTGTGGGCAAGGTGCCTTTACACTCGCTAATCTCTAGCCCTCGTGAAACGCCATTGCCCGAGATAATGGATGAAGAGTTTCGCGTCATTCCAGTTAACCAAAGTCAAGAAGACGTCGCCTATGCGTTCAACCAATATAACATGGTGTCCGCCCCCGTGGTTGATGAGCAAAATCGTCTTGTCGGTGTCATCACTATGGATGATGCGATGGAGGTTTTGGAAGAAAAGGCTGACGAGGATATTAAATTGCTGGCGGGTGTTGGTGACGAGGCGTTGACCGACAGTATTTGGGGCACTACGCGTCTGCGGTTCCCTTGGCTGGCAGTAAATCTGGTAACTTGCATTTTGGCGTCCATGGTGATCTCTCAATTCTCCACCACGATCGAGGCGATAGTTGCTTTGGCTGTGTTGATGCCAATCGTGGCCTCTATGGGGGGTAATGCAGGGACGCAGACCCTAACTGTGACGGTGCGCGCGCTTGCCACCAAGGATTTAACGCGCGCGAACGCATGGCGGGTTATTCGACGCGAGATCATTGTTGGCTTTTTCAACGGGATTATTTTTGCAGTCATTGTCGGTATCGTCGGGGTGGTCTGGTTTGGCACACCCATGCTGGGCGTGGTATTGGCGTTGGCGATGGTGGTCAATATGGTTGTGGCTGGGTTGGCAGGGATTTCGATCCCGATTGTCTTGGACAAATTGGGCATTGATCCAGCACTGGCATCCAGCGCGTTCGTGACCACCGTTACCGATATTGTCGGGTTCTTTGTGTTCTTGGGATTGGCTGCAGCACTGCTTCTGTAGGGATCAGTTATTTGGTGATCCGTAAGGTGCGCGTTCTGTTGCCTCTGGTGATCTTAACTGAACTTTCGCCCACAGCTGATACGCGCCAACCTTCGACCCGTCCGCCCGCCGAAACCTTGATGAAACGACCGCCCGCCGTTCTGAACAGGGCACGGCGCTTAGAGGCTGAACCGAACACTCCAACAAGGCTAAGTTTGTTTTTGGTAAATGTACTGCTTGTCGAACTTGGTCTTTTATTTGTAGTGGATTTCGGAGCTTTTTGCGTGGCTGGCGCAGACGCGAGGCGCGCCTCTTCGGCACGGGTTCTTTTCACTGTGGTGGCAAAGTTTCGAGACTTTTTTGGCGGAAATGGACTTTTCGCGACAGCCAAACGACTGGCCGTAGCCAGCCCGCGTCGCCGCTCTGCTTCGGCTGCGATCTGAGCGTTTAGCGCGCGTTGTGCATCAGTTATTTCCGGTGCAGGTGCTGGCTCTGGCTTGGGTGCTTCGACAGGTTTTGGTGTCGCAACAGCTGTCTGAAACTTTGGTCGCCGCTTTGGTTTTTTGCCGCGCAAAGCAGGACTTGCAAGATCAAGGCTGGACGGGGCCTTGGGTGCCACCGTCGATAGGTTATTTGGACGTGATCTTGGGGTTTTGCCGCGCAACTCTGGACTGGCCATCGCTAGCAAATCTGGTGTTTCAGGATCAACCGTCCCCGGCGCTGGTTCAACAGTTTCTGGGGCCGGCTCCGTTGTCTCGGGCGCAGTCCCGTCACGGTGTTTCGGGCGTTTCCCCAACAATTCTGGGCTGGCCATTGCCAATAAATCAATTTGCGGCTCTTCAGGCAGATCGATCACGACTTCGGGCACAGTTTCGGGGACTGGCGCTTGCGCTGCTATTGGCGGTTGCACGGCGACCTCAGGGGGCTCAACTGGGTCTGATGTTGCTGCAGGTGCGGGGTCTGTCACTAGGTTCGCAACCTCTGCTGCTGTTTCTGGCGTCAGGGCAATTGGGCGTGCTTTAGGACGCAGCAGCTTTATTGGTTCTGCGGGTTGTAATTCTTCGATGTCCGGTATGGCTGCAACTGTCGTTTCTGATGACGTCTCAGTCTGATCAGGTTCAGGCAAGACGGCTTGATCTTCAACCTTTTCAGCAGGCTCGATCACAACTGTCTGCGGTATAGTACGTCCAAAGGGGCGCGGCTTGGGACGCATTACAATCTTTTGCGGCACTTCACTGGGTGACCCAGTTGTCGACGATGCCCGGCTAGGTGGTGACACGGGGGGCTTTCCCTTGAACAGGGTAAACCCATCAGGGCTAAGCACCCCAGACAATGTCGGTTCTAGGGTTGCAACACGTTGGATGTTTGACAAAAACCCCTGATCCGCAGGATTAGTGACTTTTTCGATGCCTTTTACCAACTCTGCCGTGGACGGCTTTGCAGCGGGCGGGATCTGTCGTGGTGCAGGTCGAGGCAGTGGTTTTGCCTTGGATGCAACGGTGGTTACGGGCGCCGGTTTGGTCATTTCTGGTTCTGGTGCTGATACCTTAATAATCGCTGGCTCGGTCAAATCTTCTTCCAATGAACCCTCATCAGGGCTGGCTGGTTCGACCACGGGAAATAAGGTTATGTCGCCGCTGGCCGGAGCATTCGCCAAGATGAATGTCGCAGGCTCGATGGACAAGTCTGCAACTCGGGATTGATTGACTGGCGTGGCAATGTTGTCAGATGACCCGAGTGAGAAGGACAACAAGCCAATGGCAGCCGCACAGCTTGCCGCCGCCGCAATGGGCAGCGCGTATGATTTGGACGGGGAGAACGCGAAAACGGGCTCCTCGGGGAAATTTTTGCGCCGCCAGCGAGTTGCGTAGAGGGCAGGTTTAAAGCCAAGCGAGGTGGCGTAAGTCGCGGCCTCTTGCAAGGTTTGATTGGTTACAATTGCCACAGGCGTTTGAGTGTCTGCAGTTGGCTGAGCTACGTATACGGCAATTTCAGATGTATCAAGTTTTGTCGTGTCAGCGGCCAGAACTTTCGCGCGCTTCACGGCAGCGTCGCCCACGAATTCACCCGTGTCCACGCTGCTAAATAATACTTCTGATATGGGTAAAATAACCACGACGCGCGGCATCAAGCCAGCGATCACTCTGGCCTGTTTTCGCATGTCTAAAACGGCTGCATCAAATTCTGGATCATCGACAGCGCACTCAGAAATAGGCACCCAAACGTCACCAATGGCGCGGTGTAAAAGGCGTACAAAATCGTTTGATAATTCTAGTGCGTAATTCGGGTTGCCAACCACGTTCTCTCCTAGCGCAGGCGAGCCTGCATCTGTCCCACCTTATTGGTACACGATTCTAACCTTATAGGAAAGTCGCGGCGGGGGATTTCGCCTATAAGTGAATTGTTTTTTGACAACTGTGCCTATAGGTTTTTAAAGAACAGTTGATTGGGGTAAATATGATTAAATCTAGTTTGAAGCTTTTCTTGTGTTTTTGGTTTCTAGGGCAGGCAAGTTTTGCCGACCCGCTTCGCATGATCACGATCACCGGGACTGGGACCGTCGCGGTCGCGCCTGACATGGCAATGGTAACTTTGGGCGTGCGCTCGCAAGCTGAAACTGCTGGTATGGCGTTGACGGACAACTCGACCCAAATGGCGGCAGTCTTCGCTGCGTTGAAAGCCGCGCAAATCAAAGCGCGCGATATACAA
Source organism: uncultured Amylibacter sp. (assembly GCA_937944065.1). Taxonomy (GTDB): domain Bacteria; phylum Pseudomonadota; class Alphaproteobacteria; order Rhodobacterales; family Rhodobacteraceae; genus Amylibacter. The sequence goes on from CALDZS010000306.1 coordinate 14,528, forward strand.
ACGTCTCAGTTAAACTTGAACCCTGTTTGGGGGCGTAGTGCGGACAATGCGGGGCGAAAGATTGATGGATATGAAGCCAGCAATCAGGTCACCGTTCGGGTGCGCCAATTGGATAGTTTGGGGACGGTGTTGGATCAGTTGGCAACAGCGGGCGTAAACTCTATCCAGTCCGTCAGTTTTTCGGTCGACAAGCCAAAACCGCATTTGGATGACGCACGCTTGCAGGCCGTGCGCGACGCGCAGGATAAGGCTGATCAATATGCGAACGCTGCAGGCGTGAAGCTAGGGCCAATACAATCAATACGCGAGGCAGGGGTCGCGTCGCCGCGCCCGATGGCGCGCATGGGTGCGCAAGCTATGTCGGCAGATGTGCCAATTGCAGGCGGCGAAGTAGGGCTATCTGCGCAGGTGACAATCGAATTCTTAATCGAATGAAGCAGGCTGCATTGATCGCTTAAACGGAAAAAGCGCCCAATTATTGAGCGCTTTGTCACAGTTAATTATGCCAGAACGCTTGGCCAATTGGCGTCAGCCTTGGCGATATTTGCAGCCTCGTTGCGGCGCCATAAGGCGCGTACCGTTTTGCTGTAATTCAAATACAGTTTGTCATCTACGATCGACCACGCATCCGGATCCGTAGTCGCTGTGTATCCCTTTGATACGGCATAGGCGCAATAGCCACCATAATGCGGCGCGTATTTTTCAGGGTCAGCGTCAAACATGGCTTTTGTTTCAGCAGACGAGAATTGCCAAGAGGCACCGTTCCATTCGCTGGTGAAAGCCGCATCGCCTTTGACGGGTTCGCTTTGCGTGAAGTATGCAACTGGGTCGTAACCATTGATTGCAACGCCACCGTCAGCGAAGACCGGTGGCTTGGCTGCAAAGGCTGATGAGCCTAGTGCAACGGTTGCAGCGGTTAAACCCAGTAATGTGCGTCGGTTCAAGGTCATGTCATACTCTCCTATCTGGATTGATTTGGAAGTAAGCTAGCCGCTGGCCGAACTACGCGCAATTGGCGTCACGGGCATGTGAGGAGGCGTGTAGGATTTATCCCTGTTTGCGCGATTTTCTTACAGAATACAGACCAACCGCAGCGGCGTTTGAAACATTTAACGATCCAAATTCACCTGCAAATTCGATTTTTGCCAGATAATCGCAGTTCTTTTTGGTCAGATCGCGCAAACCAGGACCTTCGGCACCCAGTACTATGGCAATCGGCTGATCGCTGTGATGTGCAACTTTATCTTCCAATTCATCCGATGCTTCGCCATCAAGACCTATGACAACATACCCCATTTCCTGCAGGGTTGTGATTGCTGTTGCAAGATTACGAATGCGAACATAGGGCTGACGTTCCAGCGCACCCGACGCGGTTTTGGCCAACGCACCGGTTTCTGGGGCTGAATGGCGAGCAGGGGCAATAACCGCGCGCGCGCCGAACACTTCGGCGGATCGCAGGATTGCTCCAACATTATGCGGATCGGACACGCGGTCTAGCATGACCACGACGGGTGTGTCTTTGCGCGGCGCACAGACATCTGACATGCTACCCCAATCTAGTGGCTTCACCTCTAACGCAGCACCTTGATGAACCGACGTAGGGTCAATTGGTACGTCAAATTTACGGGGCTCGACAATTTCGGG
>CALDZS010000307.1 GCA_937944065.1 uncultured Amylibacter sp.
GTATGTTGGCCATTTATGTTCGTCACGGCCTGAATCGACCAAAGCAGATAAATCACCTATGCCGATTAAGCCATTGATTTTATATATTTCTGCAGCATCCACCCCTAATGCGTTGCGGATCATCTCGGCCAGATCGGCAGGTGCGTCGGTGGACAAGTTTAGCCGCACAACCTCGCCACGTCTGCGTCGGATCAACGCGGTTTCAAACTCGCGCAGCAGATCCTCTGCCTCATCCTCGATTTCCAAATCGCTGTCGCGTAGCACGCGGAAGGTACAGAAGTTCTCCAGATCAAAGCCAGGGAATATGTCTTTGATACACAACAATAATACATTTTCGAGTAACAAGTATGATTGGCACCCAGACCCGTCACACGGCATCTCGATAAACCGGTCGACCTGCGCGGGGATCGGCAGCAAGGCACGCAGTCGTTTTCCTGTGTCTTTGCGTTTCAAGTTCAGCGCCAGCGCCAAACCTCCACTGGAAATAAACGGGAACGGATGGGCGGGATCGACCGCCATCGGGCTGATGATTGGAAACACTTGCGTCTCGAAAAACGCCTTCACAAATTCCAACTGCTTGTCTGTCACGTCTTCGCGGTTCAACACTAGAATATCATGATCGACCAGCTCGGATTGCAGCGCATGCCACAACCGCTGTTGTTCATCCATCAACGCTGACGCATTCGTATCAATCTGCGCCAATTGATCTGCCGCCGTCATCTCGTCCATTGAAATCGCTTCGAATCCGCGGCGAAAAATCTCTCGTAGACCAGCAACCCGTACGGTGAAAAACTCGTCTAGGTTCGAATTGGAAATCGCCAACATGCGCACACGTTCTAGGATTGGCAGGTTGGTATTCCCTGCCTCGCCCAACACGCGCCAATTAAACGCTAGCCAAGACAGCTCTCGGTTTAGGAACCGAGACGGATCTTGTGGCGTTACCCCTTCAATCGAAACGGGCGGCCCCGCGCTCGAATGCAAGAAATCTGCATCTATACCGTCGAAGTGTGTGGATTTGTTCATCAGTTGATTATGACACGCTCGCCAACAGCCTGTCCAGCACGGCGCTGACCCGTTTTTGACTTATGGCTTTGCGGTCGGTCAGTGATTGTTGATCAATTTCAGCAACAAGGCGCGTTACGAATTCAAAACTGCGTTCCACACGCGGTGTCAGATACGATATCAGGCGTGGCGGAATGGCAATCTGGCGATCTGCAAACTGTTTGACCATCACCGCGGCCAACAGCGCCTCGTCCGGTTGGGCGATTTTGGTCATTCCGCACGCTGCGATACGGCTGATCAAATCTGGCAGGCTCAACGTCCAATCTTTGGCCGCGCCACGTCCCACGAACAACAAAGGCGTGCCATCTTCGATCAGGCGGTTGTGCAGGTGAAACACTGCTTCTTGCGTGTCAGCAGACAAATCCGCATGCATATCATCAATGCAGATCGGAGTTTTGCAAAGATCATTCACCATGTCGGTATGGATCGTCGCGGCTGGCACCACGCGCCCCGCCACCGCTTGTGTCCAGATATGTGCCAAGTGCGTTTTGCCTGACGCCGCCGGCCCCGATAAAACCCATTTACCCATTGGCCAATTTGGCCAGTTATCGACCATCGCCACAGCCTGCGCGTTGGACGCGGACACAAAAAAATCATCCCGCCCAACCGTCTGGCGGACCGGTAGATCAAATGTCAGCTGTTCATTCATCAGACGTGGCTTCGTCCTGCACTGCAAGTGCCTTTTCTTCGGCGGCCTTTTTGCCCACGATGCCACTGTACAATCGCCCTTGCAGGTATTGCCCAAGACCAAATCGAGAGAATACACCCAAGCAGGCGGCCACCGGAACCGCGATCAACATGCCCGTAAACCCCATCAGTGTACCAAAGGCAGACAGGGCAAACATCAACCAAACAGGATGCAAACCAATTGACCCGCCAACCAGTTTTGGGGTCAACACATTGCCCTCGACCATTTGTCCGATGACAAAGATTACCGCGACCACGACGATCCATTCTGGACTGTCCCAAAACTGAAACAAAGCCAGCCCGATGGCAAGCGCACCCCCGATAACCGATCCGACATATGGGATGAACGTCAAAAGGCCCGCTATCAGTCCAACGACCAATCCGTATTGCAATCCTACGACCATCAAGGCGACCGCATAAAACGTGCCCAAGATCGAACAGACTGTGAATTGGCCACGCACAAATCCCGCCAAAACACTATCAACTTGTGATGCCAGACTCCGCACTGTGTCCAAATGATCGCGCGGGATCCATCCGTCGATGGTTGCGACCATGCGGTCCCAATCCAACAGCATGTAAAACGCAACCACTGGTGCGATGACCATCAACACCACAATATCAACAAGTCCAAAGGCAGAGCTTAACAACGCCTGCGCCACTTGCCCGCCTTTAGATTGCAAGCTGGCGACAAAGCTGTCTATGCCTTCGCGCACGGCCGACGTTTCGTCCATAATTGCAGGGAATTTCTTGATCAAAAACTCTTGCAGCCCTTGTAAATATTCTGGCAGCGACGTTATCAAGCTTGCCAGTTGCTGCACCAGTTGCGGGATCAAAACGATGGCGATGATGGTAACCACCAATAATGCAGCAACGGTTATCACGATTGTCGCCCATAGACGGCTAAGCCCCAATTTTTCCAGTTTGTCTGCTGTAGGGTCCAAGAAATAAGCAATCGCCATGCCAAGGACGAACGGCAATAACACATTGCCCAGCGCCCATAGGATAAACAGCAAAATGACCGTGCCAATGCCCCAATACCGCCATTGCTGTGAAACGCTAAGTGCCATTGGATTTCCTTATTCCCTAATTAACCAAGCCCGCTTTTCCACCACACAGGTCTGAATTGCAAGTGACCGCGCGGGCAGATCAGACGAATTGTTCACGGATCAATCGTTCTTCTAGCCCGTGCCCTGGATCGAACAGTATTTTATGCGAAATTTCAGGGGCTGACCAGATTTCAACCCATTCAACCTCTTGGGCTTCTTTACTGTCCGCCACAGCCGAAACGGGTCGTTTATCAGGCTCTAGCACGTCAAATCGCACTTTTGCGGCCATTGGTAACAGTGCACCACGCCAGCGACGCGGACGAAAAGCGGCCATGGCAGTCAGGGCCAAAATCTCGGCGCCAATCGGCACAATCGGGCCGTGCGCGGAATAGTTATAGGCCGTAGAACCTGCCGGCGTTGCCAACAGCGCACCGTCACAAACCAATTCCGCCAATCGTAACTTACCGTCTACGGAAATTCTCAGCTTTGCCGCTTGTGGTCCTGCGCGCAGCAACGAAACTTCGTTAATTGCCAGCGATTCTACGATGTCGCCGTTGGTGCAATGCGCCTGCATTTTCAGCGGATGTATAATCTCTTGCTCTGCTGCACAAACGCGTTCTAGCAAATTATCTTCGTCGTAGGCATTCATCAAGAACCCGACGGTGCCACGGTTCATACCGTAAACAGGCACGTCTATATCTTGAGTTGCGTGCAACGCTTCGAGCATAAATCCATCACCGCCCAACGCCACGATGACATCTGCCTTGTCTTTGGTGACAGAGCCATAGCGTTCAGACAGAACCGTCAGCGATTCTTGTGCCCTGTTGGATCGACTTGCCATAAAGCAAATTTTGGACTTGGTCATTAAATGCGCCTCTAAACTCAACCTGCTACTAGCAAATCTTCGCCCCTATCGGAAACCAATGCCCGCGGACTGTCAAATATATTCGCATTTGTCGCACTTTTGGTCGAAATAGTTGCTTTCCCTGCGGTGCCGAATTTCATAGCGTGCGCGCAATTACGACGGTCACGTGCCGTTTCATGTCGCTGACAAGCGACGCGCAATCCGCAGTTTCCGATAGGAAACCTGTAAAATAGCAAGCAAGGAACCATCGCTATGACCAAAGATGCTGGATTTTTCACAGAAAAGCTCGCCACGCGCGATCCCGAAATTCAAGCCGCAATTACTGGCGAAATAGGCCGCCAACGCGCCGAGATTGAATTGATCGCGTCAGAGAAT
>CALDZS010000308.1 GCA_937944065.1 uncultured Amylibacter sp.
GGGTCAATGGAAGCGCCCAACAAACTAGGACTGCTGAAGAAATCATTCCGCCTGCTGCTCAGCACCCTGCGTCCAACCGATAAGGTGGCAATTGTGACCTATGCAGGCAGCGCTGGTATGGCATTGCAACCTACAGAAGCGCAAAACAAATCTGTGATCCTTTCAAGCCTTGAGAACCTTCGTGCAGGCGGTTCAACCGCAGGTCAAGCTGGATTACAGCAAGCCTATAGTCTAGCCGAGGAAATGCACACTGACGGCAGTGTCGAACGTGTGTTGTTGGCCACTGATGGCGATTTCAACGTTGGCATCAACAATCCAGACGCGCTGAAAAGCTTTGTCGAAAAAAAGCGTAATACTGGTGTTTATTTGTCCGTCTTCGGTTTTGGCCGTGGCAACTATCGCGATGACATGATGCAAAGCCTTGCGCAGAACGGCAATGGAACAGCTGCGTATATCGACACACTGGCCGAGGCACAAAAGGTGCTGGTTGACCAAGTCAGCGGTGCGCTGTTCCCAATTGCCAACGATGTCAAAATACAGGTGGAATTCAATCCCGCACAGATCGCCGAATACCGTTTGATCGGCTATGAAACCCGCGCGCTAAACCGCGAAGATTTCAATAATGACAAGGTTGATGCGGGTGAAATTGGGGCGGGCCATACCGTCACAGCAATCTACGAAATCACGCCTGTTGGGTCGCCTGCAGTTAAGAATAACGAGCTGCGCTACGGCGAAAAACAAGACGTGACGGTACAATATGCGGAAACACCCGAGTTTGGGTTTCTAAAACTTCGTTATAAAGAACCGGGCCAAAGCAAAAGCAAATTGATCGAAACGCCCATCGTTGCCGACACGGGAACACCGGGTACAGAGGCAAAGTTCGCCGCTGCAATCGCTGGCTTTGGTGAATTGCTGACCAGCGACACCTATCTTGGTGATTGGGGTTGGGACAATGCCATTGCATTGGCGCTAGAAGGCAAAGGGTCTGATGAATTTGGATACCGTGCCGAAGCGATCCAGATGATGCGATTGGCCAAGTCAATCGACAACTAACCGCTGAAAACAGTGACGCCACCCACGGGGAACTCTGTCGTGGGTGGCGCACCTTCGGCCTGATCTTGGAAGGGGAGAACCAGATCAGGTTTCGTCAGGTCGACCACGATCACGCACGGTCGACCAAATAGTTAAACTTCGGTAGTTTTAGCTTTTTTCTTCGACGCCTTCGCTTCGATAGCTTTGTTTTTGGACCCGTTTGCGATCTCGATCGTGCGCGGTTTCAATGCCTCTGGCACCTCGCGCAGCAAATCAATATGCAACAGTCCGTTTTCCACGTCAGCACCGGTCGGGCGCACATGGTCAGCCAATTGAAAACGTTTTTCAAACGCGCGAGCTGCAATGCCACGATGCAAATAGTTTACATCTTCTGCATCTGGGTCGTCGGCTTTGTTGGCCGTGACAACCAATTGTCCATCGCGCATTTCGATATTGATCTCGTCGCTGGCAAATCCAGCCACGGCAATAGAAATACGATACTGGTCATCGCCAGATTTCTCGATGTTATATGGGGGGTAACTGTTTGCCGATCCATCAGCGCGCAGTGCGTGATCTAGGATATTGGCAAGACGGTCGAAACCAACCGTTGAACGGTATAATGGTGCGAAATCAAATGTACGCATGAAGCATCCTCCTTAGAAGCGATACGAATGTAAGCTCCCCGAAACGGGCGAGCAGTTTGGTGGTTCGAGACCCCAATCGGGCATCTCAGTGATATTGATATGGGAAGTGTTGAGAGGATTTCAAGGAAAAAATGTAAAACCAGCGTGCGGGGTTGGTCACAGTTTTGTGAGCAGCTAGTTTTTCTTGCGACCCAATTGTTCGGCTATTGATCCGCCAATACGTTTGCCTTGAAACACGCTTTTGTCGAATTCAAGTTGATCATGCAAGTCCTGCAAAGGCTCGCCAAGTGCGACGCCAAAAGCAACGCTAACACCCTTGCTTTCACCTTTGGCAGAAATCACCGATGAGATTTTGGGCGTGCCGTCAATGATAGAAAAAATCGGTGCCCCAGAGGACCCGAAATCTACAGAACAGGTCGCCATCAACACGCGTGTGTCACGCCCCAAAACCTTGCAACCCTCTTCCAGCGAAGGCGCCTCGTTGCGGCCTTTGGCATAAGAAACAACCGTCAGACTGTCGCCCGTGCGGGGTTGTGAATGTACTTGAAACGGCTTGGCGATATTGGCGTCCACAGGGCGATCCAGTTCGACGATAGCAAGATCGCTTGCTACCAGATCGCGTCGAGATCGACCGTCATACCCAATATCGCGATAGTCTCGGTGAACCACCACCCTGCGCGCCGTGCGATAGGACGCAGCGCGCCCCAATCGCCACCCAGTTAGAAACTGGATTTGATCAGGCGAATACTGTTTTTTCGTGTCTTTATCGAACAAGCAGTGTGCCGCGGTCAGCACTTGGTTGGCCGCAATTAATGTCCCAGTACAGGTTGCGCGTCCGCCCAATTGTAGCAGGCCAACCGCCTGCCACGCACGGGCATCGTTTGGGCTGAGCAGTTGACGCAAATTCGTCTCTTGTGCCTTTGCAGGCAAAACGGATAACGCACAAATGGCCGCGATATAAGGCAAAAACTTCATCGGGGTACACTGACGACATCACGGTCGTTTTGTCTATAGAAATACGCGCGCTGATTGTGCAAGCGTGACATATTTACGAAGGTATTATCGACCCTCGCGGCGCCATGCGGCGATACTGAACATGGCGGTCAATAGCAGCCAAATCCATGTGGGCATCAGCGGTGATTGACGTATTTCCAACGTGCGATACGCATCTCTTGGCGTCAGCCCCAGCCACCGCGCGCCAGTCCCGGTACGCCCTGTGCGTGTCAAACGTACGTCTGGAACTGCGACTGTAGCCAATTGAATAACACCAGCACCCGTGGCCTTGACCAAAGGTTCTAACACACTTGCGTTTGAAAGCGTTTGTTGGAATTCTCGCGGTGCTATCGCGCCTAATGCAAACACACTGTCTAGGCTGCCATCCGACATGCGGTATAGGCCATTAGTGTCGGCCGTGAACTCGGCGCTCCATTTACCGGGCGAGACTTCGGTCAACGGCATTTTAACGATGCGTCCGTCTGGGTATGTAATCGTGACCGTCTCTGCACCGTCTTTCAACGATCTGCGCGTAATGAAAACTTGGTTGCCAGTGATTGCAGCCGTCAATTGTTCTTCTTCCAGCTCTGGCTCTTTCATCATCCAATGCGCCAAACGCCGTAGCAATTCTAATTGCGGACCGCCGCCCTCGACCCCGCGTGTCCAAAGCCACGCTTGGTCTGACAACAGCATGGCCACGCGACCCTCGCCCACACGGTCAAGAACCAGCAGGGGTTTGTCGTCAATGCCCGTCATTACTGTATTCCCAGACCTTACCGTTGTGTCCAACAATCTAAACCAACGCCCCCAATTCGGATCAACATCGTCCAATGCTAGGTTCGGGTCTAATCCTTCGGTCACGGGATGCTTTGCCCCCACTTCGGACACCCGCGGCAAAAACCCTTGTTCAATAACCTGCAAGTTCGGCAATGCGGGTAGGATGTCCGCCAAATCTGTGCGCGCTAGACTGTTCACGCTGGCAAAATCTGGCCCTGTGGTGAACAAAACAGCCCCGCCGTTGCGGGCGTATTCAGCGACATTTTGCAGGTAAGACGCCCGCAACATACCGCGACGCTTGTAGCGGTCGAATATGATCAAATCGAAATCGTCAATTTTCTCTAAGAACAACTCTCGCGTGGGGAAAGCGATCAGCGAGAGTTCACTAACGGGTACATTGTTGGATTTTGACTGACTGCGCAAAATGGTAAAATGCACAAGATCAACCGCACTGTCAGATTTCAACAAGTTCCGCCATGTACGCCCGCCAGCATACGGCTCGCCCGAGATCAGCAGGACCCGCAATCGGTCCCGCACTCCGTTGATCGACACCACAGCAGAGTTGTTTCTGTCGGTCAATTCAGTGTCAGACGTGGCGACCACGAATTGCACC
>CALDZS010000309.1 GCA_937944065.1 uncultured Amylibacter sp.
CTGACGCGACCAACTCTGGCTGCTGACTGGCTTGCGTAAGTATACCTTCGAACATCCAAGCAGATCGAACTGCGGCGCGTGCGGTTCTGGGTAAGCTTGCCAAATTCTTGCGCGCCGATTTCATGCGTTTCAGGCCATCCAATGCCAATTCACCCACGGCAGACATACGCCCATCAATCAGCGGGTATCTTTGTTGGTTTTCAAGCTTCGGAATAGCCATAAATAGATTGGCGAGCCCTGCCCCATAACCATACTCTAGCAACGCCGCGCGGTGCGTCGTGGCATCCGCCCCCGTTGCCAAAGCAGCCAAACAAATCAGATTGGCTGACGTGTGCATTACATAGTTTTCGAATGCTGCCGCATCGGCGTGCGCTTCTTTGTAAATGTCCCAACGACGCGCTTCGATCATCTGATCGAACAAATCGCGTGGCAAATTGTGCTTACGGATTAATTCACCCAATGGCGTTGTCACCTCGTGACGACGGATTTCGCCATCACCATAAGCCTCTTCAATCGCATCAGCCCACCATTGCAGGCGCATCTCTGCAATCATTGCCTCTTTGGTAACCCAAGGCGCGCGCGCTACTTCAAGATTAAAAGCATATAAAACGAACAGCCCCCCCCGATCTGCGGGGGCTGCCGTCATCCCAGAGCGGAACCGATCTGGATCACCACGTTGAACCAATTCAGCGCAATTTTGGATATCAATCGACATTAAACGGGTTTGATCCCATCGCGGATTAACTTCCAATTGATCGCATCTAACAATGCCTCGAACGAGGCATCGACTATGTTTGCCGATGCTCCGACAGTCGACCAATGATTGCCTTGTTCGTCCTTGTATTCGATAATTACACGGGTCACCGCATCGGTGCCGCCATTAGTGATACGCACTTTGAAATCAACCAAGCTCATCGCGTCGATTGGTGCTTGGTACGGGCCCAAATCCTTGGCCAACGCGGTTGCCAATGCGTGCACTGGGCCCCTGTCAGCCCCATGCGCGTCGATACTTTCTGATACGGACAACACTTTCTGGTCACCGATCTTGGCGACCACAACAGCCTCGGAGACCGAAACCATTTTGTTGTATTTGTTTTTGCGCCGCTCAACAGTCACGCGGTAGCGTTTGATGTCAAAAAATTGCGGCATCTGACCCAGAACCTTACGCGCCAACAGCTCGAAACTCGCCTGCGCGCTGTCATAGGCATAGCCCTGATCTTCGCGCAGTTTCACTTCGTCTAGGATTTGCGCCAAACGTGGATCACCCTTTTCCACGCTAAGACCCGCCTTGGCCAACCGTTCGCGCAAATTACTTTGCCCTGCTTGGTTGGACATTGGTACAATACGTTGATTTCCAACGATTTCTGGGCGGATATGCTCATACGTCGTCGGGTCTTTCAGGATGGCAGACGCGTGCAGACCTGCTTTGTGCGCAAAGGCAGACGCCCCGACATAGGCCGCTTGTTTGAACGGTACGCGGTTTAAGATATCATCCAACATACGCGACAGTTGAGTTAGCGAATGCAATCCGTCATCGGTTACCTGCGTATCGTACAAAGATTTGTAAGGCTCTTTTAACAACAGCGTGGGGATCAGGGTTGTCAGATTGGCGTTGCCGCACCGTTCGCCCAGCCCGTTCAACGTGCCTTGAACCTGACGCGCACCTGCGTCGATGGCCGCCAAAGAGTTGGCGATGGCGTGTTCCGTGTCGTTATGGGTGTGAATGCCGATATGATCGCCGGGAACACCAGCGTCGATGATTGCCTTTGTTGCGGCGTGGATTTGTGCAGGCAACGCGCCGCCATTCGTGTCACACAAAACCACCCAGCGTGCGCCTGCATCATAGGCTGCCTTGGCGGTCTTAATCGCGTATTCAGGATTGGATTTGTATCCGTCGAAGAAATGCTCGCAATCAAACAAAGCTTCGCGTTTTTGCGCGACTATGTGTGCAATGCTGTCGCGAATATTGTCTAGGTTTTCGTCCAGTGAGATGCCCAGCGCAGTGGTCACGTGGAAATCATGGGTTTTACCAACTAGGCAAACCGCAGGGGTGTTGGCATTCAGCACCGCCGCCAAAACATCATCGTTAGCCGCAGAGCGCCCTGCCCGTTTGGTCATACCAAAGGCGGTGAAGATGGCCGTTTTGAATTTCGGTGCCCGCTCAAAATACTCGCTATCGGTCGGATTGGCCCCTGGCCACCCGCCTTCGATATAATCAATACCCAGCGCGTCGAGCGCCGTGCCGATGCGTGTTTTTTCGTCAGCAGAGAAAGCAACACCTTGGGTTTGCTGACCATCACGAAGGGTTGTGTCGTAGAGATAGAGGCGTTCGCGGGTCATTTTATGGCCTCCAGTTTTGATGGATCAAAGCCAGTTGAGAGTTTCAACGCGACGCCTTCTTTTGACATTTGCACTTCCAGTCCCGCGGCAACGAACAATTTCTTCAATTCATCAACCTTGGTGAAGTCCTTGGTCTCCATTGCTTGTTCTCTCGCATAAGCAAGCATTTCTTCAAATCGTCCCAGATCGAAATCATCTGCATCCACCCAAGTTGGGATGGCGCCGTCATACAATCCAAGTAGTTGAAGTCCACCAGACAAACCACTCAACTCTTCCAAT
>CALDZS010000310.1 GCA_937944065.1 uncultured Amylibacter sp.
AGCGGATAAAGCTGCGATGAACAAATCGATCTGCGATTTGTGCTTGAATGGCCCGTCAAATCAGCCGGGTCGTTATGAAATGGCCATTCCATATGTGATGGTGGTTTACAACAACATCGCCTCGTTGGTTAGTACCGATCCACCCTTTGATAATCGCGGTCACTTTCCAGAACATGAAGGTGCAATTTGGACACTGGTTCGCGACACCAAAGAAGAAAAACTCTTTTGGTTTCATCCATATATTTTTGTCGATAATTCTTATGCACTTTCAATGGGGCGCGAAATTTACGGATTTCCAAAAGCGCTTGGCGAGATGACCATTCCGGCCAATCATACAACAGTTGATTTGCTGGCGACGGATACAATTGTTGTTCCCAAGTTTGGGCCAGACGCTCAGGCGTCAAAACAACGTCTTATCGAAGTTAAGCGCCAAGGAACGGGCGACGTAGCTATGGAGATTCTAGAAGGACTCGAGGCGTTGGGAACGACGCTTTGGTCAATCGTGACCGAGGATAGTTTGGCTGGCGATATAGAATTGTTGGTACATGAGTTTGAGGCGCTACTACGCCGCGAGGTTGACATGATTTTCCTGAAACAATTCCGCGATGTGGGCAACCCTGCGTTGGCTGTCGGGCAATCCATCGTGTCTTTGGATGCGCGTCTTACCAAACTGTCTGGCGTCGCGCTCTACACGGATCGTTTCGACGTAACCATCGGTGATTTTGACTCTCATCCAGTGCGCAAAGACCTTGGGTTGCCAGAGGGACCAATCCAATCAATCGCAAACTTTTGGGTTGGTTTTGATATGTGGATTGGGCCAGGTGAACAGGTTTGGCCAGAGGGAGAGAGTTGATCATGGCAAAAGAAAAAATTGCAGTTCTAGGCGGTGGTGTCGGATCAATGTCGGCCGTTTGGGCCCTAACCAGTGAACCAAATTGGCAGGATAAATACGACATAACTGTCTATCAGTTGGGGTGGCGATTGGGCGGTAAGGGTGCCAGTGGGCGCGGGCCTGATGGGCGCATTCAAGAACACGGGCTACATATCTGGATGGGTTTTTACGAGAACGCGTTTCGCGTGATGCGCCAAGCCTTCACCGAGTTGCAGGGCGAGCCACGGGTATATCAATCCGTCGAAGATGCGTTCAAACCGCAAAATAAAATCGGTGTGATGGAGCATATTGATGGCGAATGGCATCCATGGGTGATCCCATTCCCCAAGTTACCTGGCAAGCCAGGTGATGGTGACCCAATGCAATACACATCGGTTTTGCAAATGGTCGAGGCCGCGATCAAAGACCTTTTAGGCATGATTAAAATGCTTCTTGAGGGTCAAGATCGGGCGGCCCCGAAACCAAAATCTATGGCAGCGGGTGCCAAGGCGTGGTTAAAAGACCACCTGAAAATCGCCGAAGGATCGGCAGTTCACGCAGCGGAACGTATGCTGGATAAACTGCCAGATAATTGGCATGAAAATGACGATCATCACGAGCATGTAAATACGGTTTTAACTCATGCTTTGGAACAAATCGACAGTCACACAGCATTAGAGCGCGATGCATCGCCAAAGGAGTTGGAACAATCGAACCTCCTGCGTCGTCTTGGAATTGTGTTTGATTTGGGTAAGGCGACGTTCTGGGGATTGCTGCTGAATAGACGTAAGATCAAGAGCGAAGGGCTGGATGTTTTTGACGATCTCGACCTTCAGGATTTCTTCAAGAAATATGGTGCAAAACCACAAAATTATGAAGTATCACAGAGTGCCGCTGTGCGCGCGTTCTACGATCTGGTATTCGGTTATGAACAGGGCGACCCAACCAAACCAAATTTTGCGGCCAGTGCTGCATTGCGCAGTATTTTCTCTATTCTGCTGCTGTATAAAAACAGTGTTTTCATGAAAATGCGCGCGGGTATGGGCGACACAATTTTTGCACCCTTGCACAAAGGATTGGTCAAGCGGGGTGTGAAATTCGAGTTCTTCCATAAAGTCACTGATATGACATTGGAAGATCTTGGCGATGGCCAGCATGCCGTTGGTAAGTTGCAGTTCGATGTACAAGCAACGTTGAAAAACGGCACGTACGATCCTTACGTGAACGTCGAAGGTTTGGATTGCTGGCCGCAAGCGCCGTTAACGGATCAGCTGATCGAAGGTGATAAAATATTGAAGGGACCAAGCGGCGATGGCACCCAAGGTTGGGACGGCAATTGGAAAGGTTTCGACCTAGAAGATTTCTGGTCGGGTTGGGATGATCCCGCCACCAAAGAACTGGTGCGTGGTGTTGATTTTGATCGTGTGATCTTGGGCATCCCCCCTGCGTCTCATCCGTTTATCTGCCCTGATCTAGTTGCGAACAATCCTGCATGGCAGAACATGGTGGCCAAGGTTGCCAGTGTGCGTACCCAAGCAATGCAAATGTGGATGAAGTCGCCGATTTATGGCCTTGGCTGGCCATATGGCTCCAGTGTTGTCGACGCCTTTCAGCAACCAATGAATACATGGGCGGACATGACCCATTTGATTAACCGCGAAAGCTGGCCTGTGTCCGCCTCTCTTGGTTCGATCGCTTATTTCTGTGGTCCAATGCCGGGTGGCATTCCTGATCCAAACAAAAGGAACGTGACAGAGAAGGCGACGGCCGACGTGCTGGAAACAGGAAACACATGGCTGAAATCCGCCCCGGGGGCCATTTGGCCAAACGCCGCAGATGCCAATGGTGCATTGGACAAGGCAGAACTCGTACGCGGTGTATCAACAACTGGCACGGGCACGTTAACTGGGCAATATTGGCGCGCGAATGTCAGTCCAAGTGAACGGTATGTTATGTCGCTTGCTGGGACCACCAAAGACCGATTGCATGCGGACGGTTCGGGCCTGTCGAACCTGATTTTCGCAGGCGACTGGACAAATAACACGTTTAATGCCGGCTGTGTCGAGGCATCCGTTATGTCAGGTCTATTTGCATCGAACGCACTGGCGGGGTGGCCCTTGAAATCGGATATCCAAACCTATTGGTAAAGTGCAGTCAGTTGGTTTTGATCGAAAGTGGTATTCGATTGGGACAAACAAGATTGGATCCAACGCAATGATTGGGTGTGAAATATCCGGTCTTTAAGCATGCCACCAACGCCAGCTTTTAAAAACCACACTGGATAGCAATGGAGCCTTAAGGTTTGCAAAAGACCGATTTCAGATGAGGATGGGCAGGGATAGATGCAGCCATATCTGAGGTTCCATTGTTTGCGTATTTGAAGCGGCGATGACGCAATCGCAAATTTGATCTCATGGCGAAGACGTATCGGTTAGCCTCCACATACCTCGCGAATTGCAGCGTGAGAGCCAACCGCCCACAGGCGTTCGGCGGCATGTGACACAGGAGTGATGAGCATTAGCGCCAATTCCGGTGGAAAAATTTCATTAACATTTAACAACGCCTCTACCTTTTCCGAAGGAGTTTTGGCTAAATCTGAAACCTCCCGCAGCTTCGCTGACAATGGGTCACGCACATCTATCTTT
>CALDZS010000311.1 GCA_937944065.1 uncultured Amylibacter sp.
AGGGCGGAATCTAATTCTTTGTCAGCCCAAGCTCGCCATGGCTTTTTCATCAGCGAACCATTTAGCGACAGCATCTGATATCTTGGGGATTTCAGATGACGTGAATTGTTTGTTATAAAAGCTCTTTAGAACCAGATGCGACTGCTGCATCGCATCTAGATGCGGAGACGTGCGGGCAAAATCAACGATAGCCTTTTTGTTCGTCCAAACCGAGTATTCAAAAAACACTCCATTTTTGCGTGCAAGTTCAGCAAGTACGCACCCATCATGCACACGCGCATGACGCAAAGATTGAAACGTCAGACGATAAAACCGCCACTTTGTCCAAACACTTTTGGGGCGAATGCCCCCGATAGAAATAATATACATAGAGCCCTTATACTAAAGGTGACTATTTATTCCGTGCCCGATCCAAAAACTCGGTGATCAGACGGGGCGACTTTGCACCCGCAGAGCTTTCGACACCAGATGACACATCAACTTGCTGTGCCCCTGTCAGGCGTACCGCCTCTGCCACATTGTCAGGTGTCAAACCACCTGCCAACATCCAGGGCACTGCCCAGCGCCGCCCAGCAATTAAGCGCCAATCAAACGACAATCCGTTCCCGCCGGGCAAGTCAGCGTTTTTAGGAGGCTTTGCATCAACAAGCAATTGATCTGCTACCTGAGCATAGTTGGCCAATTGTTTCAAATCTCCCTCGTCCGCAATACCAACTGCCTTCATCACAGGAAGGCCGAATCGCGCGCGAACAGCCGCAACACGATCTGCTGTTTCGGCCCCGTGCAACTGGATCATATCAATCGGAGTTTTCTCTAGGATCGCATCCAGTTCCGCATCAGTTGGGTTCACAACCAGCGCAACCTTGCAAACCCCAGCGGGAACCACTTGGGTCAATTCGACGGCCTGATCAATACTGACATGACGCGGGGATTTCTCAAAAAAAACCAAACCGACATAGGCGGCGCCAGATTGGGTCGCCGCATTCATGGTTTCAATGGTGCTTAGTCCGCAAATTTTTACGCGCATAATATCGCTCTTGGGTTTCTATGGTTATGACCTAGCGTGTTCGACTGCGTTTTCCAACAGAGTTGCGCAAAGAAAAAGCGCCTTGCGGCGCTTTGCTTTAGTCTAGTAGTGCCAGAACATCGTCTTTACCGTCGCCAGTTTTTTCGCGCAGGCGATCAACCTCGCGTTCCAAACTGCGCTTTTCACGGGCAGTTTTCTTGATAACGCTACGGTTTTTAAATTCGATCATCCATTCCCAGATGAACCCAATTAAAAGTCCCAGCAAGACACCCAGCAAGATGACTGCAAACAGTGGCAGACCGATGGACCCAGAAATACCAATCGCACCTGATAGCTCGGCAGGTAACAAATTCAGGGTGACCATTTCACGGTTGGCAAGTGCCAGAACAATTAGCGCCAGCCCGATGGCAAAAAGAATTGCATAACGAATAAAGCGCATGGTGTGTCCAATCTTTGCTAGCCTTCGATACTACTGATGTAGTCGCGACTTAACCGCCGTTCAAGCGATCTCGCAAAAGTTTTCCCGTTTTGAAGAAGGGAACATGCTTTTCTTCGACAGGAACACTTTCGCCTGTACGCGGATTACGACCCATACGTGGTTCGCGCCGCTTTACGCTGAACGAACCGAACCCGCGTAATTCAACACGATCACCATTCGCCATAGCGTCAATAATTTCGTCAAATAGTGTAGCCACGATCCGTTCAACGTCTCGCTGATACAAGTGTGGATTTTCAGCAGCTATTTTCTCTACCAATTCCGAGCGGATCATTGGTGTACTCTCCCCAAAACTCTTATCTGTAACGCACGAGCAGACGTTCGTTACATTTCTGTCATATTTGCAGATTTTTTCATATCTGGCAAAGATAACTTGCCAGACTTTGCCCCCAAGCCCCTCGAAACGCAAGGTATTTTTACTTTATACACCCGCATACGTTGCATCACTTGGCACGTGATCGCTTTCTGACCAGCAAGAGGCGCCGCGCCGATGATGTCGCCGCGCGTGATTCGATCAAGGATTTGTGCATTTGACCACCTGTAAGGGCGATCCAGACCAAACAAAAAACGGCGCCCCAAGGGACGCCGTTTCAATTCTTAGCAATGGTAAAAGACTTATGTTTTGTCTTTTAGCGCCGCACCCAAGATATCGCCCAAAGACGCACCTGAATCCGAAGAACCATACTGTTCTACTGCTTCTTTTTCTTCCGCAATTTCGCGCGCTTTGATCGACAGACCCAGCTTGCGTGATTTCACATCGATTGAAGTAACGCGTGCGTCCACTTTGTCACCAACTGAGAAACGCTCTGGGCGCTGCTCTGCACGGTCACGTGACAGGTCAGAGCGGCGGATGAATGCTTTCATACCATCATATTCGACCTCAATGCCGCCGTCTTCGATTGATGTAACACCAACTGTGACAACTGCACCGCGACGCACACCTTCGGTTGCATCCGCAAACTTATCGCCGTCCAGTGCTTTCACTGACAGGCTGATACGTTCTTTGTCTGCATCCACATCGATGACAACTGCCTTAACAATGTCACCCTTTGCGTAATCTTGGATCGCATCATCACCAGAACGGTTCCAGTCCAAATCGGACAAGTGAACCATACCATCGATTTCACCTTCAAGACCAACAAACAGACCGAATTCAGTGATGTTCTTAACTTCACCTTCAACGATTGCACCTTCTGGGAAGTTCTTCGCGAAGCCTTCCCATGGGTTGCCCTGTGTCTGTTTCAGACCAAGAGACACGCGACGTTTGTCTTTTTCGATTTCCAGAACCATCACTTCTACTTCTTGTGAAGTAGAGACGATTTTGCCTGGGTGTACGTTTTTCTTAGTCCAAGACATTTCAGACACGTGAACCAGACCTTCAACGCCTGCTTCTAGTTCTACGAACGCACCATAATCAGTGATGTTCGTAACGCGGCCTTTGTGAACTGATTCCAATGGGAAGCGTCCTTCGACATCGCCCCAAGGATCGTCTTGCAATTGTTTCATGCCCAAAGAAATACGATGTGTTTCTTTGTTGATTTTCACAACTTGAACTTTGATCGTCTCGCCGATGGCCAGAACTTCTGATGGGTGGTTCACACGTGACCAAGCCATGTCCGTAACGTGAAGCAATCCGTCCACACCGCCCAAATCAACGAAGGCACCGTATTCAGTGATGTTCTTAACAACACCATCAACCGCGTCACCTTCGGCCAACTTGCCGACGATTTCCGCGCGCTGTTCTGCACGAGATTCTTCAAGGATAGCACGACGTGAAACAACGATGTTTCCGCGACGACGGTCCATTTTCAAGATTTGGAATGGCTGTGCCATGTTCATCAACGGGCCTGCGTCACGCACAGGGCGTACGTCAACTTGTGATCCTGGCAAGAACGCAACAGCGCCGCCCAGATCAACTGTAAATCCGCCTTTAACACGACCAAAGATAGCACCTTCAACACGCTCTTCAGCGGCATATGCTTTCTCAAGACGATCCCAAGCTTCTTCGCGGCGGGCTTTTTCACGTGAAACAACCGCTTCACCACGTGCGTTTTCAACACGCTCAAGAAACACTTCTACAGTGTCGCCGACTTCAATCTCAGCAGCTTGGCCAGGATTTGCAAATTCTTTAATGTCAACGCGGCCTTCCATTTTGTAGCCTACATCGATGATGGCTTGGCCAGCCTCGATTGCGATAACTTTACCTTTGACAACCGATCCCTCGGATGGTGTGTCAATTTCGAAGCTTTCTTCTAAGAGTGCTTCAAACTCGTCCATAGTGGCTTTAGCGCACATATATATTTTCCTATCATAGTCATTTATACGGGCCGCATGGTTGGTTCCACGGGTCTTTAGGTTTCAGTTACAATCGCACGGGCAAAAAGGTTCGCTACACAAACACAAAGGGCCAGTTATAAACTAGCCCTGCTTACCTTTGAGGTCTCCGCCCCGCCGCTTTGCGCGATTGCTCGTGCGTATAGGGGAAAAAGATGGAATGGTAAAGCGGATTGTACCCGTCTAATCAGCCGCCCAGATACCGTCCGATCTGCTAGCTCTTGATCCGTTTGTGGATCCATATTGTCTACATAGACCGCACTTTTCAAAAAAAACCAAAGTCTCAAAGTTTTTGAAACTTTTTCCTCATGGTCACCGTGACTATAGTCTAGGCCGCCTCAAATGGGGGTCGTCGTAACAAAACAACGAGGATATAAAATGACTTTGATCAAAAAAATTACTTTGGGCCTAATCGCAACTGCTGGTCTATCTGGCGCGGCATTCGCTGCTGGCCACTCTACACAGATGGTAATGGGTTCTGACCAAGACGTCTCTAACGGTGTTGTATCCGCAGATGAAATCATGGCTGATGCGAATGGTTGGTTAGTTGTTCACCGCACAGATGCGGCAATGAAACCTGGCCCAGTTGTTGGTTATGCGCCATTGCGCAAAGGCAAAACATCTGATGTCGCTGCCATCTTACAAGAAGAAGTCAAGTCAGGTGAAATGTTGATGCTGATGCTTCACGGCGAAGCGGGCGGCATGAAAACTGGAATTTTTGAATACACATTGGGTGCCAAAGAAGACGGCCCTGTAAAGGTAGATGGTAAGCTAGTGATGAGTGTTATTACGGCTCAATAAAAAGCCTAGGGTGCGGGTGTTGCAGGGGATTAAAACCGCGTAGCGCCCGCGCCTGCCAATGTTGGTGTGCAATGTGAAACTGAACTTACGTGGGGTGGCTTTCGAACTCAGCACCGTTCTAAAAAACTGTTTCGGCTTAAGCTAAACCTCTTCCACCTTGAAGGTGTCAATCTTATCAAGATCGTCAACTTCAACCTCTTCATCTAAAACATGCGCCTTCAGGTCAATCTTCATAGAAGGTTTTTGCTGTAAGACCTGCTTGGCTTGATGAGCAGCGACATGATTTTTAAATGTTGGAAACGCAATCCGCGCTAGGCCCTTGGTGTCAGGTGCGCCTACCACTTGGTTTGAAACCAACCTATCAAACAATCCTTGTGCGATATCATCGTCTAACCCAAACCGATATTTCAGACTGTGCGCGGAACTGTACTCACAAACGCCCGCCCATTGCACTGCCTTGGCGTACAAATCAGGCGCTGGCACACCACCTGCCAACAGTTTCATCGGCGCCATTGGTGCAGCAGCAGCAGCCCCTGCGGTTAAAAGAAACTCACGTCTTTTCATGATCCAAATCTCCGTCTTCGTCATCGATATCTAATAACAGATCGTCTTCGATCTCAGCCACTTCGCCCTCAGGTTCGTCATCTAATATCTTTGACTTCATATCAATCTTTTGAATCTCTGCCTTTGGAGCTTCCGTCACCTGACGTGGTGCGGCCTTGTGCGCAGGTTCGACGGACGCCGCGGTCTGCTCGCGCGATAAAATCTCGCTTAAGCGCGCTG
>CALDZS010000312.1 GCA_937944065.1 uncultured Amylibacter sp.
GGTGATGTTGTAGATCAGATCATCATCCTCTTTGGCTGATGTGAACCATTGTGCGCCAACTGCGACCGTAGAAGTTGCATCAACACCTTCGTAAGTTCCAGCAGGAATATCACTTAGGGCAAAGAAACCATACTTTTCAGCCAAGGCTTTGGCACCATCACCAGCAATTGGAACAAGCTTGATTTTTGCCGCAGACGCCAGCTCTACCAGTGACCCCGTTGGGTAACCAGCCACCACGAAAAACGCATCAATTTTACCGTTACGCAGTGCTTCTGAAGCCGCCCCGCCTTTGAGGGCTTCGGCCGTTACATCTGCAACCGTCAGGCCATTTGCTTCCATGATTAAGTTGGCGTCGACATATGTACCTGAACCAGGCTCGTCCAATGACACGCGTTTTCCCTTTAGGTCTGCAACAGAGTTGATGCCGCTGTCGGCCAATGCCACAAGGTGAATATGCTCTTCGAACAACGCAGCGATTGTGCGTAAATCCTTCGCAGGCTCTTTGCCTTCCATGGTTCCGGTACCTGTATAGGCCCAATAAGCCACGTCAGATTGGGCAAAGCCTGAATTGCGTAGGCCAGAATTGATCGCGTTTACATTATCGACTGATCCGCGCGAAGATACCGCTGATGCAATCAAACCTTCAACACCACAGCTACCACCTGCGTCACATTCACGAGAGCCTGGTGGTTTCGAGATAGCATTGGCGATAACGCCACCAACAGGATAGTAAGTATAGGCTGTGCCGCCTGTACCGATCGTGAAGAATTTCAGATCTTGTGCGATTGCACCGGTGCCAAGGCCAATTGCCAATACAGCGCCCGCAAGTGCGGTTTTGAAGTTAAGTGATTTCATGAACAGTCTCCCTTTGGATTGCAAAACTTACTGTCACAGCGTTTCTTGTCCAGAGTCAAATGAATGTCTAATATTGCATTTTGCTGGGAAGTTTGATCGGAAAAGAGTATTCAAATACAGATGCACAAAAGCGTCACGGCTTAAGCTTCGGTTTCGTTTAACCAGTTTTCAATCACATCAACTTGATCGTCATTTCGCAATGTTGGCGTGTGACCCGAATTCTCTAACTCTACCAAAGTTGCGTTCGGACCCCGTGTCAGCATTTTATCTGCAGTTTCCTTTGTGAAAAAGCTAGATTCCGCACCACGTAAAATCAGAACTGGGCACTGTATGTTGTCCCAAGTGTCCCACATATCGACGTCAAACAAAGAAATCCGATCACGGAAAGAAACACCGACGCCAGGATCCATTTTCAATTTATAACGGCCTTGGCTGGTACGTTTGCACGAATGCTCAACCATCTCATCCCAATCGTCGTCGGTCATCGGATAGAATTCCGCATAGTTCGTTTGCAGATATTGCCTGACTTCTTTTTGATTGCGAAATTCACCCGAACGCCCAATATATTCGCCGATTTTCGTCAAAGAATCTCGGGCGATGAAGGGGCCGATGTCATTCAAGATCAAACGACGAATAGGGGTTTGCGGCATCGAAGCCATGATCATACCGATAATGCCGCCCATTGATGTTCCCAGCCAATCCACCTTTGGCACGTCCAAGCGCGACAGCAGCACATTCATGTCTGAATTATACTGTAGATAATCATAGCCGTCTGAATCGACCAAATGATCACTTTCACCACGCCCGACCACGTCGGGGCAAATAATTCTGCGTGTCTTTGAGAGCCGGGCTGCTGCAAAGTCAAAGTCGTGCGCGTTGCGTGTTACACCGTGGACGCAGACCATTGTGTCTTCGGCGTCGTTTTGGGCATCCCATTCCATATATGAAACGCGGTGGAAGCCACCAAAGCTCAGCCCTTTTACGTGGTTGCGTGTGTAGGTTGTTTTCATTTTTTTTAACATCGTAGGGTCACTTAGTTATTCACTCATGTCTCTAATTTGGGCTTGCAAAGCGTCCAATTGCGCCTGCATGTTCTCCAAATCAGTTTTATCTTTGGGTTCTTCTTTATTTTGGTCGTCAGGTTTGGGGGGCATAGCAGCCGCGCCAAACATACTTAAACTGTTTTGAAACAGTTCCAGATTTTGCTTTGCCAACGCTTCTGATTGCTTGAAAAATGTTTCGGTACCTTGTGCCATCACATCTTGCCACGCTTGTGTCATTTTGTTCCGCTCTTGGGCGAACATAGACAGGGATTGTGTTAAGAAATCGGGTAACAGCCCAACATAGGTTTCACCATACATCCGGATCAGTTGTTTTTGGAATTCTAACGGGAACAAAAAGTCGCTTGGCTGAGTTTCTTGTTCAAAAATAATCTGATTGAGGATTGTACGTGTAATGTCTTCGCCGGATTTCGCATCTTCGATTTTGAAATCTACGCCATTGTTGATGAAATCAATAACATCCTGCAAAACAATGTATTTGCTTTGCGCCGTGTCGTATAAACGGCGGTTCGCATATTTCTTAATGACGACTTTGTCAGTATTAAGATCGTCTTGTTTTAGGTCAGTTTTTGACATCGAGTTTGCGTCTTTACTTAAACGTTACTTTTTCGTTAACGACAAATTGACGCTGTTTCATCCTGTTTGCAACCGCACAATTCGCTATTGCACAAAAAAGGCCACCAGTCGTCCGCGAACTGGTGGCCATGCTTTGAATGTCCCTAGCGAACTAGAGAGCGTTCAAACTTTTATACAGCTGAGAAAACGTTGCTGTAGAATTTTTTAGCAAGATCAGCATTGTCTTTGAATACTTTGCTGGCCATCTCGCCCATCTCTTTGCCCTGAGCAGTGTATTTTTCAGAAGTCTTAGAGAAACTTGATGTTGCTGATTTGTAGAACTCAGCTGGATCAGCCGTTTTCGCCAAAGATTTTGCGTCGTCAAATGCGGCTGCAACGTTTGAAACATAGTTTTCGTATGCTTTTTTAGCTACCAGTTCAGCGCTTTTGAATGCAGTCGCGTTTACTTCGAT
Source organism: uncultured Amylibacter sp. (assembly GCA_937944065.1). Classification (GTDB taxonomy): domain Bacteria; phylum Pseudomonadota; class Alphaproteobacteria; order Rhodobacterales; family Rhodobacteraceae; genus Amylibacter. The sequence continues at coordinate 2,945 of CALDZS010000312.1, forward strand.
CATGCCTTCAACGAATTTCTCTGATGCAGTAGTTGTTTTGCTGAACATCTCTTGAGATTTTTCGATGGCTTCGTTTGCTGCAGTTGACATTGCTTCTGATGCGTCGATTTTCTTAGTCATTTTATTTTCCTTTAGGGGGATGACTGGCGGGAGGAGGCCATGTCATCGGCTGGCGGGCTTGCGCCCAAATTTGTTTGTACACCCTATATAAGTCATAATTTGTGCGATGCAACAATTATTTTTGTGCGTTGCATCATTTTTTTCTTGTGCAGTGCACAAATGATGATATGTAACGCTCAGAAAGTCCGCACTTTCTCATACATTGTTGGCCGAGCTTAAATCGTATAGCATTACAAAATTAGGCTGATTTATTTTACCTCAAGGGGACTCTTGAGGTATCAAGTTCATAAATAAGGGAAATAAAATGTCCGCGAAAAATACAATTAAAGCAGCCAATCTTTTGGTGAAATGCCTCGAGAATGAAAATGTGAAATACATCTACGGAATACCGGGTGAAGAAAACATTGGCGTAATGGATGCGCTGCTAGATAGTCCAATTGAATTCATTACAACGCGACATGAACAGGGCGCCGCTTTCATGGCCGACGTTCAGGGCCGTCTAACTGGTAAAGCTGGCGTATGTATGTCGACGCTTGGCCCAGGTGCAACCAATCTTGTAACTGGTGTTGCTGACGCGAACATGGATCGCGCGCCAATCGTGGCCATTGCTGGCCAAGGTGCCACAACACGCCTTCATAAAGAAAGCCATCAAATTCTAGATTTGGTTAATCTTTTTGATCCTATTTCAAAATACTCAGTGCAAATTCGCGAGCCTGAAATTGTTCCAGAGATCGTACGCAAAGCATTCAAATTTGCAGAGGCTGAAAAGCCTGGCGCGTCATTCATAGATTTTCCAGAGAATATCGCAGAGATGTCTATCCCAGATATGCCACCACTGCGCGTGCAATCCCCCCAAGCATCTGTAGCGCCTCTTGGTACTGCTCAGCGTGTTATTGATTTGTTAAACAAGGCGAAAAACCC
>CALDZS010000313.1 GCA_937944065.1 uncultured Amylibacter sp.
AATCGTCGGCGGCCAGTATTTCTGATACTTGTTCGGTCCGGGCGATATGATCATGTACCAAAGTGCGCAGTTGGTGGACTGGAATATTTTTGACCTTCAACTCGCCAGATTTGAACCGCTTAAAGCGACGCTTGAAGCGAATGTCGTCAGCGCGGCCCCACATTTCAGAAGTTTGGGCGATCATCCGCGATCTTTGGCGGGCTTTCTCGTCCAACCGTTCAATGCGAATTATGTGATAATTTCGCGCACGTGCTTGGATGATCAAGTCTTGCGTCAGCTCTAGCGGAGTTTGGCAGTAACAGTGTTTGATGTTTTCGCCCTTGTCCAAAATCGTGGTTAGGGCTTCGTTCATGTCTTCACGGCTTTGTTGTTCCAGCAAGGGGATCACATGGTCATACACGCGTCCGGTGTTGAACGGTTCATGTTCCGCAGTGACATTGGGTGAAATAGCGGCCAGAAATTTCGTCAAACTTGTCCCGCCACTGCGCTGCTTGGTAACGATAAGCCATGGGCGAGGGGACATAAACGTGACTTTCGGGTCAATCTTTAGCTATAGTATCCTGCGTCAAAGTCTGGTGGCAACAATAGATTGTCGCGTCCCAAATCTGACAATAAGCGTTCTCCGCACAGAGCCATCGTTGTGTCGAGCTCTTTATGTATGACTTCCAACGCCGCTGTGACTCCCGCTTCGCCCATCGCGCCGAGGCCGTAGATATAGGATCGCCCGATCATTACACCTTTGGCACCCAATGCGACGGCCTTTAGTACGTCTTGGCCTGACCTGATACCGCCATCGACATGAACTTCGATGTCTTTGCCCACGGCGTCGACGATGTCAGGCAACATGCGGATGGATGATAACGCGCCATCCAATTGGCGGCCGCCATGGTTGGATACGATCAAGGCATCGGCACCACTGTCGGCGGCGCGTCGTGCATCCTCTTTGTCCAAAATTCCTTTGATGATCAGTTTGCCACCCCAACGATCTTTGATCCACTGAATGTCATCCCAATTGAGGCTGAGATCGAATTGTGACGCGGTCCATTCGCCCAGAGACCGCAAATTGTCAGCACCTTGGGCGTGGCCCACGACGTTACCGAACCCGCGGCGTTTGGTGGCCAACATGCCCCATGCCCAGCGTTGTCGCATAGCGATGTCGATCATGTTTGGAATGGTAATTTTTGGCGGGGCCGTCAGCCCGTTCTTTATATCTTTGTGACGTTGGCCAAGAATTTGAAGATCGAACGTCAACACCAGTGCCGAACAGTTGGCCGCCTTTGCGCGATCAATCAATGCGTTGATGTAATCGCGATCTTTCATCACATAAAGCTGAAACCAGAATGGTTTGGTAGTGTTGGCTGCCACATCTTCGATAGAACAGATCGACATGGTGGACAAAGTATAAGGAACACCGAACTTTTCGGCGGCTTTTGCGGCCTTAATCTCACCGTCAGGACACTGCATTCCTGTCAAGCCCACAGGGGCAAGGGCGACGGGCATACTGACATCTTGACCGATCATTTGGGTGGCGGTGGACCTGTTGGTCAGATCTACAGCCACTTTCTGGCGCAGGCGGATTTTCTCAAAGTCGCTAACATTCTCGCGGAAAGTTTGTTCCGTCCAAGATCCACTTTCACAATAATCGTAGAACATCTTTGGCACGCGGCGCTTGTAGATGTCCTTAAGGTCTTGGATCGTGGTGATAACGGGCATGAAGCACCTTTTGGTAAAATTAATTTACCAATCCATAGCGCGCCGAGATCATGTCATCAACAAAAAATGTGGTTTAGGCGCCGTGCGCACCGTCGGACAGTTCTTTTACAAAGGCCAGAATCTGTGCGGGTGACTGGCCATCGGCCAAACGCTGCACGATGGCAGAACCAACGACTGCGCCGTCTGCGACGGCAGCCATGGCGCGCGCATCTTCGGGTGTTTTAATACCAAAACCAACACAAACAGGCAGATCAGAGCTCTGTTTGATCCGCGCTATTTCTTTCCCCACGGTTTCTGGATTGGCGGAACCCGCCCCTGTGATGCCTGTGATCGCGACGTAGTAGATGAACCCGCTGGTGTTTGGCAGAACCTTCGGCAAACGACGTGCATCTGTCGTCGGTGTGGTCAGACGGATGAAATTCATGCCCGCCTCGGTCGCTGGAATACACAATTCGTCGTCTTCTTCGGGAGGAAGATCAACAATGATCATGCCATCAATTCCAGCTTTCATCGCGTCTTTGATGAACGCATCCACGCCGTGGTTATAAACTGGGTTGTAATAGCCCATCATCACAATCGGGGTCGTGTCATCTTTTTCGCGAAACTCTGCGACCATCTGCAAGGTCTTGTTCAACGTCATGCCAGCATCTAGCGCGCGTTGACCTGCCAATTGGATGGTTGATCCATCGGCCATAGGGTCCGTGAACGGAGCGCCCAGCTCTATAATATCGACGCCAGCGGCTGGCAGACCCTTTAGAACCTCTAACGAAGTCGCATAATCGGGGTCGCCTGCCATAGTATATGATACAAAAGCTGATTTTCCTGCGGCCTTAAGCTCTGCAAATTTGGCGTCGATACGAGTCATTTGGACGTGTTCCCCTTTTTCGAGCTTGGTTTGCGGCAATTACGCCTAGAAATCAAGCCAGATTGCTTGACCTTTGCACGCATTGGTCGATAGATGCGCAAAACAGAGATTTCGGAGCATCATTATGGGTTTTAAAACTGGTATCGTAGGCTTGCCCAATGTCGGCAAATCCACCTTGTTCAACGCACTGACACGTACAGCGGCGGCACAGGCGGCCAACTTTCCGTTCTGTACCATCGAACCCAATGTCGGCGAAGTTTCAGTCCCTGATGACCGCTTGGACAAATTGGCGGCAATTGCACAGTCAAAATCTATCATCCCGACACGTATGACATTCGTTGACATTGCGGGCTTGGTCAAAGGCGCCTCGCAGGGCGAGGGGTTGGGCAACCAATTCTTGGCCAACATTCGCGAATGTGATGCGATCATTCACGTTTTGCGTTGCTTTGAAGATGATGATGTGACCCATGTTGATGGCCGCGTGAACCCAATTGAGGATGCCGCAACCATTGAAACCGAACTGATGCTGGCGGATCTGGAAAGTATCGACAAACGGATTGCTGGTCTGGTGCGCAAACTTAAAGGCGGCGACAAAGACGCTGTTCTGTCCAACGAGTTGTTGCACCGCGCCAAAGTTGCGATTGAAGCGGGCGAACCTGCCCGAACGGTGGAGGTTGCAGAGGACGAGAAAAAAGCCTGGGATATGCTGCAATTACTATCCACGAAACCTGTTGTGTACGTCTGTAACGTTGATGAAGAAAATGCGGCAGATGGCAATGCGCATTCTGCCGCTGTAGCCAAGATGGCAGCCGAACAAGGTGCTGCATCTGTTGTGGTCTCCGCCGCCATCGAAGAAGAGATCAGCCAGTTAGACGAAGAAGAGGCTGTGATGTTCTTAGATGAGTTGGGTTTGACCGAACCTGGTCTGAACCGCGTCATCCGCGCTGGGTATGAATTGTTAAAATTACAGACGTATTTTACCGTTGGACCAAAAGAGGCACGCGCCTGGACCGTGGCCGTTGGTACCCATGCCCCTCAGGCAGCAGGGGTCATTCATGGTGACTTTGAGCGTGCGTTTATTCGTGCGGAAACAATTGCTTATGATGACTATATAACCTTGAATGGCGAGCAGGGTGCCAAAGAAGCGGGCAAGATGCGCGCCGAAGGTAAGTCCTATGTCGTGCAAGATGGCGATGTATTGCATTTTCTACATAATGGCTGAGACCAGTTAGATCGCATTAACACTCTTACCCGATGTTCAACCTCGGGTGTTTTAACGAGTGTGGGTGTAACAAATGACTATTCTATCGGATGAGAAAAACAGGTCCCCCGCACCAAGTGAGTGTATTGGGGTAACAAGTTTTGGGGTTCACGTTTCTTGGCTCGGTCGGGCTAGGGGATAATAGCAGTAATTCAGGCATTTCAAGTTTTGCGTCGTACAACTGGGGCAACCAGCCTGTTCTGTATGCGGGGTCTGCAAC
>CALDZS010000314.1 GCA_937944065.1 uncultured Amylibacter sp.
CGATGACAAAGCATCCCGTTCGTTCCGTCGTGGCGGTTGGTGGCAATATGCCGTGGACGAGGCTAAAGCCATTCGTGAAGGCGTTGGGCTGATAGATGCGACGGCGTTTACCAAACATGTTGTAAAGGGGCCAGGTGCCACCGCATTTCTTGATTGGTTTACCTGTAACAAATTGCCAAAAATTGGCCGTATCAACCTGACGTATGCACTGACAGATGCGGGTACTACGCGTACCGAATACACGATCGTGCGCAACGGCGAAGACAGCTATTACCTTGTGTCTGCGGGCGCATGGACAGCCTATGATGCGGACTATCTGCGCAAAGCTGCAGAAGATAAGGCCGCCGAGTTTGGATATGTCGAAATCCAAGATGTGACGAACCAATGGGGTGTGTTCGCGATTGCGGGGCCGAAAACCCGCGATGTGTTGAACAAGATCATCAAGGATGCTGATCCTACAACTGCACTAACTAACAAACGCTTCCCTTGGCTGTCTGCACGCCAGATCGAGCTGGGCATGTGTCCTGTGAACGCAATCCGTGTTGCCTATACGGGCGAACTGGGCTGGGAATTACACCACCCGATCGAGATGCAGAACTATCTCTATGACTTGATCATGGAAGCGGGTGAAGAACATGGGATCAAGCTGGTTGGCGCGCGGGCGCAAAACTGGCTGCGTCTGGAAAAATCATACCGTGCATTTGGCAACGAGTTGGGCCGTGATGCGACACCAGCTGAGGCTGATTTGCCGCGCTTCATTGATTTGGAAAAAGAGTTCCACGGCAAGCAAGCGATGATCGACACGGGTGTGCGGTCTAAATGCGTCACATTGTTGATTGATGGTCCAGATGACGCCGATCCTTGGGGCCGCGAGGCGCTGTATGATGGTGATACCAAAGTGGGTCGTTTGACCTCTGGCGGGTATTCAGTTGCGTTTGAAAAATCTATCGGCCTTGGCTATGTCTCGCCTGATTTGGCGAATGTCGGCCAAAAGCTAAAGGTCAAAATCATGGGCGCGCTTTGGGAAGCAGAAATTGTCGAAGACAGTCCTTATGACCCGAAGAATGCAACAATTCGCGTTGACGGCTAACACACTATCGGCGCGGACTATGTTCGCGCCGACTAAACCAGAACAGCCAAGGTCGCAACAACGGCACCAACAATGCCTATTCCAACCCAAAGACCGAACAATATTTGCCATAGAATAGACATTTGTTCGGGTTGTTCATCTGTCGCGTTGGACAAGTCTGTCTCTAGTCCGTCAGGTTCCATCCAAATCGTTCCTTTCACACTTGTGCCTATCCTAGCAGTTGTCAGCAGCCGCGGCTACACGGCCGTCGGTGACTACGTAGGCACATGATAAACAAATATCATCGCCTGATTGTGCATACCAGCGACATGTTCCGCGAATGACACATGGCGGTAAAATTTGTGCTTTTTGTGGCGCCTCGGGGGTTTTCATGAAATCGGTCACCATATCAGCGACGCCGCAACGTGTTCCTGTCCACTGCGTGCAAGCACCTTTTTCGCATTTTGAGCTAAAACGAAAGCGTGCTTCGGGCGAGCCGTGTTTTTCAGCGATCTCGATAAATTCAGTATCGGCGACCATTGGTGTTTTAAAGTGATTGACCTTACCGTCGCCGCCCACGGCGCCGATGATGGTTGCACCGGGCGCGCAGGGCGCGCTCGGGCAAGCAAGATCATCTTTTGATGTATCTTTGCTCATGACAAATCACAGATTAAACTGTTTTGCGACTTGTTGTTCACCAATCTTGAATTGATCCAGATCACGGCGAATAATCAAGCCGCGCCATTCAATGGGGAACCCAATTACCGACGGCCCGTCTATTTGCAGATCTGCAAGATTGGCCAGCACAGATTTTTGAATACTTGTGCTGATGTGCGCTTGGGTCGCCTTACTCATCTTTATGTCCCCAAGATCGACAACAAATTTGGTCATACCAGTCTCCTTTTTAGTGGTTTCAGTAGGTCTTTAATCTACCTATGGGTGTGAATAATGCTGTGATCTAGATCACACCGATTGCAGATTCTACATTCGTGTCCTTGGCGCTGCCCAACTGCACACCTAAGGTCTGCCCATGATACGAGATATATTGAATGCGATTGTTGCAGGTGCCACGATATTCATGCTCGGTTTGGCTTTGGAAATTCCAAACCCTTACCGCGCATTGGCACCCGGCCTATTTGGCCTGACAGAAGTGGCACCGCGCATATACACTGACGCACCCGCGCGCACGGCAGAGTTGACGCGTATGGTCGTCAAGGCAGAGGAAAATTCACGTAGGTTTTTTGGAAAAACACCAGCACAACCGACTTATATCATCTGCACAGAACCAAAGTGTGAACAGATTTTTGGCGCACTGCCTAACGGCTTAACCATGGGCTTTCACCGCGTAATCCTGTCGCCGGCGGGTGTCAATCAATTGGTTTTGAATCACGAACGAATCCATGTGGATTTGCACGCTTTAATGGGATTAAATGGTCTGCGATTGCAGCGATACCCTGCATGGTTTGACGAAGGCTTATCTGAGTATTTGGCAGGGCCACCGCGCCCTGGTTACCGACCCACGGTGGCGGACAAGCGAGCAGTCTTACGGGCTGGTGGGTTCGCGCAGTGGAACAGTCTGGTCCAAGATGGTCAATACAATCGCCATTATGGGGCTGCGCGTGCCCTGGTGGCTGATATCGCAAAGAAAATAGGGCGTGCACAACTGCGTGAAATCGTATTGGAAAGCAAAACGCGAGCAGAGTTTATGTCCCGTCTGCCACAATCCGTTTTGAATCCGTAAGGCACCCATGACCAAATTAAATATATTGCCTTTCTGGCTGATGGCTGCGGCCACGTTTCTGGTGGTCGTGGGCGACGCGGCTGGACGCATGTTGTCTGATGTCGGCTACTCGCCTTTCTATGTGGCGTGGACACGGTTTGTCGTAGCCAGCGTCATCTTGCTTCCGTTCAGCGGACTAATGCGATCGGAACTGCCATACTTATTAGACTGGCGGGTGATCCTGCGCGCTGCGTTAATTGGAGCGGCCATATGTTCTATCCTGTCGGCGATCAAAACTGAACCTATGGCCAATGCGTTTGGTGGGTTTTTCATAAGCCCGATTGTGTCTTATGGCCTATCAGCGCTTATCCTGCGCGAAAAGATATCGTGGCCGCGTAGCATCTTACTGGGCATCAGTTTTATCGGGGTTTTGATTGTTGTCCGTCCAGGTTTCGGGATGACCGTTGGCATGGGGTTTGCACTGGCTGCTGGATTGTTTCACGGTACTTATTTGATGACCACCAAATGGTTGATTGCAGACTACCGCCCACGATTCCTGCTGATTTCGCAACTTTTGGTCGGATCTGTTATTCTGTTACCTTTCAGCACATTCACCCCGCCGCCGATCACGTGGTCGGCAGGCGGCTTTATTTTGCTGTCGGCAATGGCCTCTGCCTTTGGTAATTTGACCATGGTTTTGGCAAATCGCATCATTCCGGCCAGCGTGGTCGCCCCGCTGATTTACCTGCAATTATTGGCAGCGGCAGTCGTAGGTTTTGTCGCGTTTTCAGAGGTGCCGGACGTCACGACATTTGCCGGACTTGCCATTATTCTAACATCAGGCCTATCATCGCTATGGTTTGCAGGGCGCGGCCGCTAATTTGCGTTCGTCTGGCATCAGTTTACCGTAATATTTTGATTTATTTTCAAAAGTTTACGCTCTTTGAGCGATTAGCAGCTGTGACCTTATTCGACACTCTTCCTAGACATTCATTCGACCTCAATACGATGTGATGCTTGTCATAATCGCCAACATGGCGTTATTTACATGCAAGGGTCGTGTCGTGATGATCCCGTTTTCACATAGAGGAACCAGTACATGAACCCAGTTATCCATTTCGAAATGCCGTACCGTGATGCAAAACGCGCAACGGCATTTTATGAACAGGCCTTTGGCTGGGGCGTGCTGGATATGGGCGCGGAAATGG
>CALDZS010000315.1 GCA_937944065.1 uncultured Amylibacter sp.
AGAATTGCGACAATCAGCAAAGGTAATGCAAACAAGAGTTTACGCATTCGCGGCCTCTATCGGTTCAATCATTTTCGTTTTCTGCGGCGCACCAACGCGCAACCGCCTGTCAGACAAGGAGCATAGGCCACCCAGAACAATGATAAACGCGCCAAACCAAATAAAATTAACCAACGGTTCGTAAAGAACGCGCAACGTCCATTTCCCTTTTGCATTCTCTGAAGCTGGCGCAGCAATAGAGGCGTAAAGATCGCCTGCAATCGTTTGGCGGATAGCACTTTCAGTGGTTTGTGATCCTGCGACCGGATAATAACGCCGCTCTGGGAACAACGTGGTCACATACTCACCAGACTTGGCCACGATCAATGTCGCACGATCGGCGATGTAATTTGGACCTTGTACTTTTTCAGTTCCAACAAACCGTAAATCAAACCCCGCTATCGAAATATCGGTGCCGGGTTCCGCAAAAACAATAACGTCTTCTTTCCACGCAGAAGATCCTACAAAGCCAAAAATACATATCGCCAAGCCGAGATGCGCCAAGGTCATGCCATAGCTGGCACGCGGTAAATTGCGCGCACGGCGCATGCTGGTCGAAAACGGTGCGCGAAACAGTTTGATCTGGTCTGCCCATTGCATAAGCGTTGCCAACAATAGCCAAACAGCGGCGGCGATGGACAGAACAGCCAAGGCGGGCCCTTTGGTTTGGAAATACCAAACAGCAACGGCAACAAAGAATGTCAGCAAGGCGATCCATTTTAACCGTGCTAAGACCGCAGGCAAATCTGCGCGCTTCCACGATAAGAACGGCCCTACCCCCATTATGATAACCAAAGGCAGCATTATGGGGATGAAACTGGCATTAAAGAACGGCGGGCCAACAGATATTTTTTCGCCGCTGATCATTTCTAGAAATAGCGGATATAGCGTACCGAACAATACAGTCGCGGTCGCGGTCGCCAGCAACAGGTTATTCAGCATCAACCCAGTTTCACGACTGACCGTGGCGAACAAGCCGCCCGGTTCCATGGCGTTGGCACGGGCTGCAAACAGCGTCAACGACCCACCGATGGATACGCCCAATAACCCAAGTATATAAATGCCACGTTCGGGATCGACCGCAAAGGCATGAACGGATGTCAGCAAGCCAGAGCGTACGATGAACGTTCCCAGCAATGACAACGAAAAGGTCAAGATCGCCAATAAAATCGTCCAGCTTTTGAACGTATCACGTTTTTCCGTCACCACAGCAGAATGTAGCAATGCCGTGCCTAGCAACCACTGCATGAACGAAACATTCTCGACCGGGTCCCAGAACCACCAACCGCCCCAGCCCAGTTCGTAATACGCCCACCAACTGCCCAACGTGATGCCAGCGGTCAACGAAAGCCAGGCGGCCAAGGTCCACGGGCGTACGATACGCGCCCAAGCTGGGTCCACGCGCCCTTCGATCAAGGCCGCGACCGCGAATGAGAATACGATCGAGAATCCAACATAGCCAATGTACAACAAGGGTGGGTGGATCGCCAAACCGATATCCTGCAACAACGGGTTCAGGTCATTACCGTCTAAGGGTGGTACCGCAACCCGGGCGAACGGGTTTGACGTCAGTAATAAAAAGCTAAGAAATCCAATGGTGATCCAAGCCTGCACTGACAAAGTGCGCGCCTTCAACGCCAATGGGATGTTTCGGCCAAATTTGGCGACGCCTGCGCCGAACAAAGTTAAGATGAGTATCCAAAGCAGCAGAGACCCTTCATGCGATCCCCAAGTGCCCGCTATCTTGAACAGCATGGGTTTTAATGAATTGGAATTCTCGATCACATTCACCACTGTGAAGTCGCTGACCACGAAGGATCGCATCAAAGCACCAAATCCAATAATCACAAGCACGGCCTGCACGATGGCTGTCACTTGGCCAGATCGCATCCACATGATCGACCCCACCCGCGCGCCAAGGATCGGCAACACCCCTTGAACACAGGCAAAAGCCAGTGCCAATATAAGGGCAAAATGTCCGATCTCTGGAATCATTTACGGGCTCCTCTAACGCCTTATGCATTTGACTGATTAACCCAGTATTGGTCAACCTACCAGCGCCGCGTCAAATGGCGCATATCTGTTTGCCCTTATCGATTAACAAAGCTAAAACCGTGGGAACAACACAAAGGACGCGCGCAATGAAAATCGCTGGCCGAGAGATTTCCCCAAAGCATAAACCACTCGTCATCGCTGAAATCGGTATAAACCATGGTGGCGATTTGGAAGTGGCCAAGCATATGGTCGATCTGGCTGCCGCATCTGGTTGCGAAATGATCAAGCATCAAACGCATATCGTCGAAGATGAAATGACAGACGAAGCGAAAGAAATTTTTCCACCAAACGCTGATGTTTCCATTTGGGAAGTGATGAAGCGCTGCGCCTTGTCACTCGATGATGAAATCAAGTTGAAAAAGCACACCGAAGACCGCGGTATGATCTATATTTCAACTCCGTTTTCGCGTGCCGCTGCAGATTTCTTGGAAACCCTTGATGTGGCCGCATATAAAATTGGCTCTGGTGAGGTGGATAACTTGCCTCTGGTGCGCCACATCGCTGGTTTCGGCAAACCTGTGATTATGTCTACGGGAATGCAAACCATCGACAGCATACGTGCCTCGGTCGACATTCTGGACAAATCAGGCGTCGAGTACGCGCTTTTAGAATGCACCAACCTTTACCCATCACCACCCGAAATCGTATCCTTGCAAGGTGTGACGGATTTGAAAGCAGCATTTCCAAATGCAGTGGTCGGATTTTCTGATCATTCCATTGGCCCAGAAATGGCGCTGGCATCCGTGGCATTGGGTGCGTGTATTTTGGAACGCCACTACACTGATAGTCGGTACCGCCAAGGCCCCGATATCATCAACTCTATGGACCCAGCAGAGCTGCGGTTCCTGATCGACAGGTCTGCAGAAATCCATACCGCTTTGCACAATCCAAAACAACGAACTGGTCCAGAAGAAGACGTCTATCGTTTTGCGCGCGGTTCCATCGTTGCCGATGCTGATTTAAAAGCTGGCCACGTGATAACCGAGGCAGACATCTGGGCCCGCCGCCCTGGGTCTGGTGAAATTCCAGCCTTTGAATTCGACATGGTCATTGGCAAAACGCTCGCCGTCGATGCAAAGCATAACCAACAATTGAAATGGTCGGACTTCACTGCGTGAGCGTCGCACCCAAACATATCGTATTTGTCACAGGTACACGGGCCGATTTCGGCAAGTTAGAACCGCTGGCCGTGGCCGCACGCGACGCAGGCTACCGCGTCAGTTTCTTTGTGACTGGCATGCACATGATGGAACGCTACGGATTAACCAAGATCGAGGTCGAGCGTGTCACGGGCGTTGGAATTACCGAATTCCCAAACCAATCCGAAGGCGATCCCCAAGATTTGATCTTGGCCAATACCATTCTTGGTTTTTCAAATTATTGCAAAAAAGAAGAACCAGATTTGGTCGTGGTCCACGGTGACAGGGTCGAAGCGTTGGCTTGTTGTCTGGTCTGCGCGTCCAACTATCTGCGCTGTGCCCATGTCGAAGGCGGTGAAGTCTCTGGTACAATCGACGAGTTATACCGCCATTGTAATACCAAACTCTCGGCAACCCATTTCGTCAGTTCTGACATTGCCAAGCGCCGCGTTATGGCGATGGGCGAGGCTGAAGATACGATCTATACTATCGGCTCGCCCGAGTTGGATGCGCACGCTGCGCCCACGGGCGTAACCATTGACCATGTTAAAGATTATTACGATATCCCGTTTGATGATTACGGCATCGTGACCTTTCACTCAGTTACGTCTGAAACCGATACAATCGGTCAGCAAACACGCGATCTGTTCAACGCTTTGCAGGCAAGTGGCAAAAACTTTGTAGTGATCCTACCAAACAATGATCCAGGATCTGCCGACATATTTGCTGTACTAGACGCCTTGCCCACGCATCAATTTCGCAAAATCCCATCCATGCGGTTTCTGTACTTTTCAGAATTGTTACGCAACGCGGCAGCCTTAATCGGCAACAGCTCCGCAGGCGTGCGAGAGGCCCCTTTCCTCGGCTTACCAAGTCTTGATATCGGCACACGACAAAATAATCGGTCTCATGCCCCCTCTATCACACATGTGGACGCATCCGAGGCGGACACCATCGCAGAATTCTTTGCCAGCAGCTGGGGCAAACGATTTGAAACTGATGATGGGTTCGGCGGCGGTGACACCGCACAACGCTTCTTGGATGTGCTAGATGACGCAGACTTTTGGTCGCGACCGATGCAAAAATCTTTTGTCGATTAGTCCCATGCCCAAACCGCAACCATCAGCCCGACTGCGCGTGGCTCTTTTCGCTTATTCAGTTGCATGGGTGCTATTATTCCCTCTCATCATCGCTTACTTGGCCTATCGTGGGCTAAAGGATCGCGCTTACATCAGTCGTATGCCGGAACGGTTTGGGTTCTACAAATCCGCAACCAAAAATGCTGTCTGGATACATGCGGTATCTTTAGGTGAGATGCGGTCTGCGGGCCCATTGATTAACCGTTTGCTAGCAGATGGTGAAAGTATCGTGACAACGCATTTCACCCCAGCAGGACGCAAAGCCGCGTACGACCTTTATCCAGATGCGATCACGGCAGGCCAGTTGACACCAGTCTATGTGCCGTTCGAGTTTCAATGGTGCTATCGGCGCTTTTTCAAGCGCTTCAAACCCAAATACGGGCTTGTCATGGAGATAGAGATTTGGCCGATGATGATAACCGCAAGCGCCCGAAACCGCATCCCACTATTCATGTGCAACGCCCAATATCCCGCCAAAAGCTTTGCCCGCGATAAAAACGGATTACGCGGCGAGCTGACAAGTCTATTTGCGGGTCACATGGCCAAATCTCAGACCCAAGCGGATCGGTTTGAGCAGCTAGGATGCCACAACATCGCGATCACTGGCGAGTTGCGGTTTGAACAACCAATCCCACCCCATCTGTTGGCGGCAGCCGCGCGGCTGGACATTGATCGTCCAGTTTTGACCACCGCAAGCGCTGTGGAAGGTGAAGATGAAATTTACCTTTCCATCTACAAATCCATCCATGCGCGCGCCGCCCAAAACCAATTACCAACGCCATTATTCATCCACGTTCCACGCGCGCCTGAACGTTTTGCAGAGGCGGCAGCAATCATGGGTTCCCAAAACCTAACCACCCGATCTAGATCCGACATTTTTGACAAGACACTCACCAAATCAAAGGGCGCCAAACTCAACGAGTTTGACATTTTAATAGGTGACAGTATGGGAGAGATGTATTTCTTTCTGGCACTTGCAGACGCGGTCATCGTCGGTGGTGGATTTCATCCCAAAGGCGCGCATAATATTATCGAGCCCCTTGCTTTGCAAAAACCAACATTCGTGGGGCCTCAGCAGTGGACAATTGAATATCCAGCGGTCGAAGCTTTGGACGCAGGCGTACTGATATCTACCGATACGCCCACCGAATTGGCCAATCTCCTCTACGATCAGCTCTACAACCAAACACAACCAAATTCATTCACCAAGAAATCAAAGGCGTTCAACGCCGCCCATGCGGGTGCATCCGAAAAAACGCTCGCGGCTCTGCCGCTAATGTTGCAAAAGGGTGGATATGAACCGTAATCTAAAATCGATGCGCGTTTTAGTTGTTGGCACGGGTGCCATCGGCAAACGCCACGCCAGCAACCTCGCCCATCTTGGTCACCAACCCACAGCGCTCTCCATGCGGGCTGATGGTGTGGCAGGCTTAAAGCAACATCTAACATCCAACAGCTATGATGCCGCTGTCGTCGGCACAGCGACCAATCTACGTCTGCCAGTGATCGAGTTGCTCGCGTCGCACAAGCTACCCTGTTACATCGAAAAACCTGTGGCATTTCGGACAAACGAGCTGACCCAGATTATTGAGACGCTCGGCCCGTTGGCTGATCGATCTTTCGCGGGATTTATGATGCGCTATCACCCTGCTGTTCAATATTTGGCAAACGTCAAAGATTGTTATCGGTTCGATTTCACCATTGGACACGATGTCACTCAATGGCGCGAAAACTGGACGTTTGCAGGCAGCTATGCCGCCGATCCTAATGGAGGCGGTGTTTTGTTGGATCTGTGTCACGAGCTTGACATGGCGCACACAATTGTAGGCGCTCTAGACATCCATTCTGTCAGCGCGGTCAACCACACCGATTATCCAACCATAGATTTTTCCACAGCCATTGGCGCATCGACACAGTCGGCGCATGGTCAGATTGCGATGGATTATCTGTCGCAAATCAGCACACGGCAAACGACATTGTGGGGCAGATCGCACAACCACTATTTCGACTTTGCCAAAGACAGTTATACCCGTGCAAATGCAGATAGTTCTGAAACGCTCGACCTTTCTATCGACCGACAAAAAATGTTCCAAAACGCCATGTCCGATTTTTTGACTGTGGTGGCAGGCGAGAAGCCCAACAATCCACTGGCACCGATCTTGTCGAATGAAATGGCATCCTGCCACGCCATCTGCAAAGCTTATGAAAACCGCACATTCGTTGCCACACTAAAGGGGAAAATATGATCCTTGGACATATCGGCGTGCGCGCTGGATCAAAGGGCGTAAAAGGAAAAAACATGCGCGAGCTGCATGGCAAACCGCTGTTGCAATGGAGTTTGGATCAACTGATCGACCATCCATTGATTGATGCCGTTGTGGTTTCAACTGATGGTCAAGAAATGTATGACTTTGCGATTGCACGCGGCACCTTGGACATTGGCCTACGCCCAGCAGAACTGGCATCTGACACCGCATCCAAGTGGGATGTATGGCGGCATGCACTAGACGCGGCAGAGACAGCACTGGGGCAAACCGTTGATCTGTTTGTCGATCTCGACGCGACATCGCCGCTACGCGATCCGTCAGACATCACCAATGCCATAGAACTTTTCCAGACCGAAAAACCTGACATGGTTATGTCCTGTACTGAGGCCAAAAAAAACCCGTATTTCAATTTGGTGGAACTGGATGAAAACGGTAGTTTGCAAGTGTCCAAGCCCTTGCCTGGAAACGTTGTCGCAAGGCAACTTGCGCCCGTGGTTTATGAACATGCCGCCAGCACCTATGTGCTGTCGCCCGCCTATCTGCGACGTGCTGGTTTCTTGTACGAGGGTCATGTGATCCCTTACGAAATGCCCGCCGAACGCTGTATCGATATCGATGCCGAAGATGATTTTGACTATGTCGATTGGTTAATGACCCGAAAACTCAACAAGGAGCGCGAAAATGCTTGATACGAAAACTATATTTCTAACAGGATCAGGCGGCATTTTGGGCAGCACTTATGTACGACGGATGCTGGACGGCGGTGCGCGCGTTATCGCGTCAGAGCTGCCAGGTGCGCGCTATGATGGCTTGGCTGATACATTTGGCAGTCATGAAAATTTCGCCCTTTATAAAATGGACGTTAGCGACGAAGAACAGGTCGCTGCGACCATCACAGAAGTTTTGGCAGACGGTCACAAACCTAACGTATTTTTCAACAATGCGTCCATCACTGGTGAGATGTTGATGAAAGACGGTGCAGAATTTCCAGACTTTTCCAACACAACATTAGAAAGTTGGAACAAAACGCTGTCGGTAAATCTAACCGGCCCCTTTCTTGTGGCACGTGAAATTGACCGTCAGGTCATTGGCAAATGGGACCTAAAGCTGATCAATATCGCATCTATGTATGCGCTGCGCGCACCGCATCACGATATCTATGACGGTATGCCATTTAAAAACTTTAGCGCGTATCAGGCGACCAAAGCGGGTGTGCACGGGTTGACGTTGTGGCTTGCCAGCTATTGGCGCAAGAAAGCGACTGTCAACACATTGGCGCCTGGGGCAGTGTTTAACGGCCATTCAGAAGAATTCCAAAAACGCATCAGCGAACTGATCATGCAAGACCGGATGGCGCAACCGGACGAGATTGCGGATGTGGCATTGTTCCTGTCATCAGACGCGGCGAACCACATGACAGGTCAATTTATCAATGTTGATGGCGGTTATAACGCGTGGTGATCTAGGGTTTGGTCAAGCGCAACAACCGCCCTTTCCCATCCTCTAGAACCCAGAGCGCGCCATCTGGTGCCTGCTCTACTTCGCGAATACGAACGCCCCATTCAAAACGCTCGGCCTCTTGGGCTTTGGTGCCTTTCAAGGTGACGCGGATCAACGCTTGCGCTTTCAGTCCCGCAATGAACGCGTTGCCTTTCCAAGTTGGAAATTCTGCGCCGTCATAAATTACCAATCCCGCTGGGGCGATACTGGGCACCCAAGCGGCTTTGGGTGCTGCGAATTGTGGTTGTGTATTGTGGTTTGGGATGCGTTGGCCGCTGTAATGATTACCCTCCGACACCAAAGGCCAACCGTAATTGGCCCCTGCATTGACCACGTTTAACTCGTCTCCATGACGCGGGCCCATTTCGGTGGACCATAGTCGCCCATTGGCATCAAACGCTATGCCCAACGGATTGCGATGCCCGACCGACCAAAACGTCTTGGCTAGCTCGCCTTTATCTTGAAACGGATTATCATTGGGGACTGATCCATCTGCATTAATTCTGATCACCTTGCCAAGGCTGCTGTTCCAATCTTGCGCCGGATCCATCATTTGACGATCCCCTGACGTTATGAACAGCTTGCCTGACTTATCAAATGCCAAACGATGCGAGAAATGGCCTTTGCCACGGACCTTTGGCGTTTGTTTCCAAATTGGGGTGACATTGGTCAGATTAGGTTTTGGCGAGAGGGTCAGTTTGGCGCGGACTACCTCTGCTCCGCGGGTCTTGCCGCCATTATCACTGCCGACAAATGACAAATAGATTAACCCGTTGCGCGCGAAGTCGGGATGCAAAATCACATCCCCTAGCCCACCTTGGCCGCCTGTAACGACTTTAGGCACGCCAGACACACGTACTTTTTCGGCACCATTGCTAACCAACCAAAGCACGCCACCTTTTGTCGTAACTAGGGCTTGGGTATCAGATAAAAAAGTCATCGCCCATGGACTGTTGAAAGTTGCAACTGGTACAGCATCAATCACACTACCCTGATTGCCGCGCACTTCTTTAGCCTGCGCCAGCGGGGCGACAAAGGTTGCGGCAATCAAACAACATATCAAAGTAGATTTCATGGGATCACTCCTTCAGGTTATTTCTTTGAGTAAACCTAGCGTTGAGTTTGGTTTATTCAATCCAATAAAGAAAAACCCCGCACGGATTAACCGTACGGGGCTTTCAAAATCAGCTCTTAACAGTGCTTAACCATCGGATTCAGACATGTCCCAATCCAATGCGCGGGCCACAGTAAAGATGTCTTTATCGCCGCGACCACACATGTTCATCACCATCAAATGATCTTTGGGCAGATCACCTGCAATTTTGGCCACATGCGCCAATGCGTGCGAGGGTTCTAGTGCAGGAATGATGCCTTCGGTGCGGCACGACAATTGAAACGCCTCAAGCGCTTCAACATCCGTTACGGAAACATATTCCGCACGGCCAATGTCGTGCAGCCAAGAATGCTCTGGCCCGATACCTGGATAGTCCAAGCCTGCAGAAATCGAATAACCTTCCAAAATTTGACCATCATCATCTTGCAAAAGGTAGGTGCGGTTACCGTGCAGAACACCCGGTCGTCCACCTGTTAGCGAGGCACAATGCTCCATCTTGGCGTTGACACCTTTGCCACCCGCCTCGACACCGATGATGCGTACGGATGGATCGTCAAGGAACGGATAAAACAGTCCCATTGCGTTCGATCCGCCACCGATGCAGGCGATCACGCTGTCAGGCAATCGCCCCTCTTTTTCCATAAGTTGTTCGCGGACTTCTTTACCTATGATCGATTGAAAATCGCGCACCATCGCAGGATATGGATGCGGGCCTGCGACGGTCCCGATGCAATAAAATGTTTCATCCACGTAAGTTACCCAGTCACGCAACGCGTCGTTCATCGCATCTTTCAGGGTGCCTCGACCGCTGGTCACGGGGATCACTTCGGCGCCCAAAAGTTTCATCCTAAACACGTTCGGTGCTTGGCGCTGAACATCATGCGCACCCATATAGACAACGCATTTCAAACCGAAGCGCGCACAAACCGTTGCGGTAGCAACCCCGTGTTGCCCTGCGCCCGTTTCCGCGATGATCCGCGTTTTGCCCATACGCATGGCCAACAGAATTTGCCCCAACACATTGTTAATCTTATGGGCACCTGTGTGGTTCAACTCGTCGCGTTTCAAGTAAATCTTGGCACCACCGAATTCTTCGGTCATCCGTTCCGCATAATACAGCGGGCTTGGGCGGCCAACATAATTTGTCCACAGATCATCCATCTGCGCCCAAAAGCTCGGATCAGTTTTGGCTTTTTCATATTCAGCCTCTAGATCTAAAATCAGTGGCATCAAAGTCTCGGACACAAAGCGTCCGCCAAAGTCGCCAAAACGACCCTTTTCGTCAGGACCATTCATAAAGCTGTTGAACATATCAGTTGGCATAACCGTGTCTCCCTTTGCGAATAGATTCCGCAATTTATCTGAAATCTTTTACGCGTAGC
>CALDZS010000316.1 GCA_937944065.1 uncultured Amylibacter sp.
TCGATTTGTTTCCTTCTGTCTTTCCCGATTGGGATCATGGCGGCGATTTATCTAGAAGAGTTTGCGCCAAAGAACCGTTGGTCCGATTTGATTGAGATAAACATTAACAATTTGGCGGCCGTGCCTTCGATTGTGTTTGGCCTGCTGGGATTGTCGATTTTCTTGACAACATTTGGACTACCACGCTCGTCGCCTTTGGTTGGTGGTATGGTTCTGTCATTGATGACATTGCCAACTATCATCATTGCATCACGCGCCAGCTTGCGCGCTGTGCCACCATCTATTCGCGAGGCGGCGCTTGGCATCGGGGCCAGCCCTGTTCAGTCAACTCTTCATCATGTTGTGCCCTTGGCGTTACCTGGAATGTTTACCGGTGCGATTATCGGTATGGCACGTGCGTTAGGGGACACAGCACCGTTGTTGATGATCGGAATGGTGGCGTTTATCGTTGATATCCCTTCAAGCATTTTGGAGCCAGCAACAGCATTGCCCGTACAAATATTTTTGTGGGCTGATGCACCTGAACGCGCCTTCTTGGAGAAAACATCCGCTGCAATCATCGCGTTGTTGTTGTTCCTTGTCTTGATGAACATCGCAGCAATCGTGCTGCGCAAAAAATATGAACTGAGGTTTTAACAATGCCGAAAACACCCATAATCACTGCGCGCAATGTCGACGTATTTTACGCCGACAAACAAGCGCTGGATAAAATCAATCTTGATATACCTGAGAATAAGGTCACATCATTGATCGGTCCGTCTGGCTGCGGCAAAACAACGTTTTTGCGTTGTATCAATCGAATGAACGATTTGGTCGATATTTGTCGGGTCGAGGGCGATGTCAGAATCGCGGATCAAGATATCTATGCATCTAACGTTGATGTTGTGGCCCTGCGTGCGCAGGTTGGCATGGTATTTCAGAAGCCAAACCCGTTTCCGAAATCAATCTACGAAAATGTTGCGTACGGTCCTAAAATTCACGGACTGACCACGAACAAGGTAGAAATGGACGAACTGGTCGAATGGTCTTTGCAAAAGGCTGGTCTTTGGGAAGAAGTCAAAGATCGTTTGCAGGAAACGGGTACTGGCCTGTCTGGTGGGCAGCAGCAACGCCTGTGTATTGCCCGTGCGATTGCTGTGAAACCTCGCGTCATCTTGATGGATGAACCCTGCTCTGCTCTTGATCCCATTGCGACAGCAATCATCGAAGAACTAATAGACGAGTTGCGCAAAAACTTTACGATCATCATCGTGACACATTCGATGCAACAAGCCGCGCGCGTTTCCCAACGTACAGCATTCTTTCACATGGGAAATCTGGTTGAAAGCGGTGCCACCAAAACCATTTTCACATCTCCTACGGATGAACGCACTCAAAACTACATCACTGGCCGGATAGGATAAAACGATGGAACATACACATATCGTCACCCGTTTTGACAAAGATCTTAGTGAAATCGAAGCCCTGCTTGTCAACATGGCAGACAAGGTGGCGTTGCAAATAAAACAATCTGCTCAAGCACTCATCAGTGCAGATGATGAACTGGCAAAATCAGTGGCTGCGGCAGATAGCGTCATCAACCGACTTGAAGAAAAAATAGATGAGAAGGCTATCCGCTTGATCGCCTTGCGCCAGCCCATGGCTGAGGACTTGCGAAGCGCGATTACAACGCTCAAGGTTTCAAACAGCCTCGAGCGAATGGGTGACTATGCCAAGACCATGTCATTTCGCATTCGTGAAGTTGACGACTTTTCACCTATGAAATCTGTTTTACGAACCATCGTCGATATGTCCGACAAAATCGGGGGCATGTTGGATCTGGTCATGGAGGCTTATGTTAATCGCGACCTGAAAAAGGCCGAACAGGCGCGCTTGTCTGATCAAGAAATTAATGAAAAAACGGACGCTCTTTTTCGCGAGTTACTGACCTACATGATGGAAAATCCGCGCAATATCGAGGCCTGCACGCACCTGCTATTTATTTCTAAGAACTTGGAACGATCTGGTGATCAGGTAACAAATATCTCTGAGCAGGTGCATTACTTGGTAACGGGCGAATTGTTGGAAGAGTAATCATGAACCAAGGGAGCCCACGAATTCTGGTCGTTGAAGACGAACCATCACAATCAGAAGTTCTATCGTATAACTTGAACATCGAAGGTTACGATGTTTTTAACGCTGAAACCGGAGAGGAGGCTCTTTTGGTTTTAGAGGAAACAGAAATTGACCTGATCATACTCGATTGGATGCTACCCGAAATTTCGGGGTTAGAGGTGTGCCGACAGATCAAGTCAAATGAGCGCCATAAGCGAATTCCCATCATCATGTTGACCGCGAGAGGAGAGGAGGAGGACAAAGTTCGTGGGTTGAATTTAGGAGCCAGTGATTTTGTCACAAAACCATATTCTACGAAGGAATTACTAGCCAGAGTGCGTTCAAGTTTGCGCGACCATAGCGATATAAATATTGATATTCTAACTTATGGATCTCTGCGTATGGACGTTGTCGCCCACTTGGTCACCGTGTCAGATGTTAAGGTTTCATTAGGCCCCATAGAATTTAAACTGCTTCGAATACTATTAGAAAACCCGAAGAAAGTGTTTTCACGAGATCAGTTGTTAGCGCGGGTTTGGCACAACAACTTGAATGTAGAAACAAGAACTGTAGATGTGCATATTGGGCGCTTACGCAAGCAACTCGGAGAGATGTCTAGCGTCGATTTCATAAGAACTGTAAGAGGTTTTGGGTATTCCTTGGATCTCGAGTAAGCAGTTTCCCTCGTTAACTAGCAATGTGTCTGTAAATCTTAGAGCACAACACTCTAACCGTTTTATTACCCTGTCATCGGTACCAAACAACAGACCAGCCCACTATAATTCCTGAGCGACTGCTTTTAGGAAGCCGGCATTGCGGAACACTTGGCAAGCCAAATGGCATTAGTCGTGAAAGGAGTATCCTGTTGAAATCTGGCTTGAATGTCGTATCAGGGCTCAAAGCGGAAGTTTAACTTCGCCGATCGTAGCGTGTTTTCTTCAGAAGAAAATCCTTACTCTTACAGTGTGCGCGTAAATCTCAAATATGCGATGAATAGCGCAAGCCCGAACAATGCTATCCCAGCGATTGACTGGAGTAGGGATACCAATTGGTTCTTCGACTCACGTTCAAGAAACGTTTTTGAAAGCCATTCAAAAAAATGCCATACGCCCATCATTGGCGATCTCCATCATCAGCTGCAAATTTCCTGTTTCGTCACTGATATCATATCATCTGTTCATGTAACAATGGGCTCAAAGCAGACATTTAATGACCAACTGCAACGCCTCAACCGCAAAGAAGCTCGTGCGCCGCTCATAATCCGTTATTTTGACATTGATTGTAAAACTTTAAGCGCATCTTGCTCGCGACCATCAGGTACAAACAAATGGTCGTGGAAGAATCCAGATACGGGATTTACGCCCATGTCATGTTGCGCAAGCTCTGTTGCAATCCGCGCCATAAACCCGACCGCTTCCAATGATGAATGAATGTCTAGTGTGATCATTCTGCTGGGAAACTCGGACGGTAACCCATGCGCCTCTGCCTCTGATTTCAGCAGTATCAATGTTGTACCCTCTGCCTCTTCAAAGGTCATTCGAGGATTTAGATTGGTCGGCACCTGGTCGGGCGGTACTGTCACAAAGACATACAGACCTTCGACAAGAACTGCTGACATTGATTTGATCAACTCGTCCAAATTCGTCTCACCTGACATAGTTGATCCGATCCCCAAATTTGTTTTCTACTTAACTTATATAAGCAGTACGTGGGGGTATCGAGTATAAAACGTATCCTGTTGAAATCTCTCCTTAACCACCACCAACGCCCCGACCACAGTTATCTGCGCGGGGGGCGGCACTTTGTACGTGCTGGGGATAAAATGACGGCGCCGCCACATGTGTGGAAGGAATGCCAGATGGGGTGGGTGCCCCATACCTTTGCGGGCGGTGGTGATAGAATGCGGGTGTCGGCCGCTGTCTATCCTGTTGTCCACAATGTGATCACGAGGGTGACTGTAACGGCGCATTGGTTAAACTAGAGCAACCAGTGCGTTCGCCACGCTAGGCTTTGTACATAAGTGCGTGGGCAATCATTTGGCGCAGAAGGTCTGGTTTAATGTCAGCAGGGCTGCGAAACAAAACACCGCGATTGCCTTGAATGGTAAAGGCCTGCCCACTGGTTTGGGCGAAATCCGAGATTACGGTTGTTTGGCAATGAGCATACAGGCCAAAACCGCCCTCTTTTGGTATGCCGATGCGGAGCGCAGTGCCCTTTGGTGTGACATAGGATGGTTGTCCCCAACGCAGACACTCTGTTGGTTCGGGACAATCGGGCAGGCTGGCAGCGACCTCGTAAATCAGCGCACGTAGGGCTTCGGCACCTTTACGAGCGTCTGGAGGAAAGGCGTCATAAGCCAACAAAACAGCGGGGTCGGTAAAATCGGGTGTCATGTTGGAAACATATCAGATTTTCCGCGATCCATATAGTCGACCAAATTTGCGTATGACATGATGCAGTCGGTTAAATCGTTTTTATGGGTAAATGCACAGGTGAACCGCAGAGCCGCGACCGTTGTAATATCCGCAGCAGTTGGCGTTTTGCCAAACAAATAGGGTTGGTCGCCCAGCAGTGTCGAAAGCGCCCAGATGTCCTTTTCAAACCGCGCCAACCGCTCTGCCTTGGAATGACGCCCCATGCCTTGGCCTTTACATTGCGCCACGGCACCTTTGCGCACGATCCGTGTGATCAGACCGCGCATCAGGGCGGGGATCTCGCCAAAATTGGCGGCTTTAGTAACTTGCCAATGGTCCTCTTCCATCCAACGGCTGGAATAGACAATGAAATACAGGTGTTCTTCGACCATGCGGATCACCGCGCGAGAATGGGCTTTTTGTTGGTCGGTTAGACCCTTGTCGAAATCGCAACCATGCTCGGTCTCTAGGTGCTCTTGTATTTGTTCACTGTCGGCAATCAAGCGATCGCCGACTTGCAGCACGGGCAATTTGCCTTTGGGCATTTTGGTTGGGTTGGATAAGTATCGGACGGTGTAGTTCAGCCCGCTTAACTCTAGCATCGCGAGTGCTTTGGTGGCGAACGGGCTGCCAGCGGGTTCGCCGTAGGTAGGGGGAAAAACAATAAGTTCCATATGAACATTCCTTTTGGTGTAGAAATCATCTATCAAACACATGCTGACAAAAACTGTCAGTATGGTGTGCAAAGGTACGATATGGCCAAAAACAACCGATTGTTGGAACTGATGCAAGTGATCCGCACACTGCCTGCCCCAATAACAGCGGCACGTTTGGCACAAGAGCTGGGGACGACCACGCGCACCATATACCGCTATATCGATGATCTGCGCGCAGCGGGGGCTGTGATCGATGGAGCGGCTGGATACGGATACAGCTTGGTCGAAGACCCCGCGATGCCGCCGATGATTTTCGACACTGACGAGATAGAGGCGTTGGTTCTGGGATTGCGCGAAGTCCAGCAAATCGGTGATCCTGTCCTGGCCAAGGCAGCGGCGAATGTATTGTCCAAAGTGAATGCCAGCCTGCCTGCACGCACACAAACCTATCTGCAAAACGCGGTTCTGCATGCCAAAAGGTTTCGTCCGCGTCCCAAGATCAAGATCGATGTTGCCGCCCTAAGGCAAGCAGCACGTGAAGAATGGGTGATAGAAATTGCCTATGCCGACGCGCAAGGCGTTGCCAGCATCCGTCATGTTCAACCATTGTCGATTGTGTTCATGGACGACAAACTGATTTTGTTGGCTTTTTGTTTGTTACGCAAAGACAGTCGGGCGTTCCGAGTGGATCGGATTGAAACGCTGTCGGTGACCGATCAATCCTTTCGCCCCAAGCGGGTTGGCTTGCTGCGCGAAGCGTTGGCCAAGATCAAACGAGAAACTACAGAGGTGATCAGCAGTAATTCGCAACTACGCGTGAAATAGCGTTTTTGACCTTTGGTCTTTGTCGTAAACCCCCTATATATAGATCAACAATAATAATAATCTTCGAGCAGGAGAGACAGATGAGACCCCTTTTCCTTGGCGCGACCCTTGCGGTTGGCCTTGCTACATCACATGCAACATTTGGTGCGGAAACTGATTTGGTGACCCCGAACGAACCCACTGCGGATATTCAACTGGCGCAAAGCGCGTCGGGGTTTCAGCGCTGGGTAAAACAGTTTCGTGCGACTGCGCTGGCCAACGGTGTCTCTGCGAGGACATATGACCGTGCTTTTCGCGGCGTTAAACTGAACCAGCGCGTCGTTGGTCTTGACCGTAAACAGGCAGAGTTTCAGCGCGAGATTTGGGATTACTTGGACACCGCCACCAGCCCCAAGCGGGTGATGAATGGTCAGGCCAAGTTGAAAAAACACGCGCGCGTGTTCTCAACGCTTGAGAAACGCTACAAAGTAGATGCCAAAGTTATTGCTGCTATTTGGGGACTTGAATCTTCTTACGGCGAGAATATGGGCGACATTAACATCGTCGAGGCTTTGGCGACATTGGCCTATGATGGTCGGCGTGAAAAATTCGGCCGTCAGCAATTGCTGCAAGCGCTAAAGATTATCGAACGTGGTGATATTACGCCAAATCGTATGAACGGATCATGGGCGGGTGCCATGGGGCATACGCAGTTTATCCCAACCAGCTATCAGGCCTATGCGCAGGACTACGACGGCGATGGCAAACGCAATGTTTGGGAAAAAGACCCTGCTGATGCGCTGGCATCGACGGCGAATTACCTGAAACAATTTGGTTGGCAGTTTCGTCAACCCTGGGCGATCGAAGTGCAATTGCCCGCTGGATTCAACTATGGCAATGCCAGTTTGAAATTGAAACGCCCCGCATCGCGTTGGACGCAATTGGGTATCCGTACCATGTCGGGTGCAGCTGTGCCCAACCACGGCGAGGCGGCGATCCTATTACCAGCTGGGTCCAAAGGACCAGCCTTCGCGGTTTACAAGAATTTCTTTGTCATCAAACGCTATAACAACGCGAATTCCTATGCGATCGCTGTTGGGCATTTGGGGGACAAATTGAAGGGCGCGGGCGAATTCAAACGCGAATGGCCACGTGGCCCAGGGGCGTTGAAACTGCCACAAAAACTGGAACTGCAAGAACGGCTGAACAAGCTGGGTTATGACATTGGCGAGCCGGACGGGATCATCGGCCCGAACACCATCGATGCCATCAGCGCGTTTCAGAAATCCAAGGGCATTTTGCCAGACGGAGACCCGAACGAGGCCTTGTTGATCATGTTGCGCAAGGCGCGCAGATAACTTGTTGATGGGGCTGAGAGTGATGTAACACTTTGGGCCGTTTTATCTTGGAAAATCAGATAGGTTTATCATCGAGGTGGCCATTATGCCGCTGGGTAGGTGTTGATATAATCTCGCAACAACAGCGTCTGGTATGGGGGACTTTGCTGCCGTTCATTGCAAACGTACCAATGACCGATTCCGAGAGTTAAACCATTACAGAAAATGCCAGCTTCATTGTCTGCCCAATGACCTCATTCGAAACACCTTCACTTTGCATACGCATAGCACCACCGTTTTGTGCATCGCAAAAATGTGCCGCCGCTTCGGATGAG
>CALDZS010000317.1 GCA_937944065.1 uncultured Amylibacter sp.
GTACATCGCTTTCGGACGGCCGTTTTCCATAGGCGATCCCAGTGATGCTGACGGCAACATGCCCAGCGATCCTGTTAACATCGCCGCACAATCGGACAAAATATCGCCGAACAAGTTATCAGTCAGAATAACATCGAATTGCTTCGGCGCGCGCACCAATTGCATCGCACCATTGTCGGCATACATATGCGACAATTCTACGTCTGCATAATCTGCCTGATGTACTTCGGTCACCACATCGCGCCACAAGATGCCGCTTTCCATTACGTTCGCTTTCTCCATCGAACAAACTTTGTTGTCGCGCTTGCGTGCCAGCTCGAATGCTGAACGAGCGACGCGGTCAATTTCTGCCTCGGTGTAGCGCTGAGTATTGATGCCCACTCGTTGGCCGTCTTCTTCAAAGATGCCACGTGGTTCGCCAAAATATGATCCAGACGTCAGCTCGCGCACGATCATAATATCCAAGCCAGATACGATATCTTTTTTCAATGATGAAAAGTCGGCCAACGCATCAAAGCATTGTGCAGGACGCAAATTCGCAAACAAATCCATTTCCTTGCGCAGACGTAAAAGGCCACGTTCAGGTTTTACGCTGAAATCTAGGTCGTCGTATTTTGGACCACCCACAGCGCCTAGCAGAACCGCGTCAACCTCTTGTGCTTTGGCCATTGTATCGTCGTGCAACGGTGTGCCGTGCGCGTCATAGGCGGCGCCGCCAACCAAATCCTCGGATACGTCAAATTTCAGATCGAGGTTCTTTTCGAACCAACCTATTACTTTTTTCACTTCGACCATAACTTCTTGGCCGATACCGTCACCGGCAAGTATCAATAGGGATGGGTTGCTCATGTTCATATCCTTTAAACGTTTGGAATTTGCCTAAAGGTGCGACGCTAAACCGTCAAGTCGCCAGCGAGTTTATTCCGCCTGCGATTTGGTATTCATCGACCGCAATTGCGACGCAAGATATGCGACTTTTAACAATACTAATGCGCGCATCAGTGCCATGGCTGGGATCAATGCCCAGAATGCAATGATCCAAAACGCAGAATGGCGCGTGTAGCTGTATTGAAACCCTAACCAATCTTTCAGAACTTGCAGAACGATTGGAAACAGATACGGCAAGGCAATTGCCATAGCGATACTTAGGATCGCTATCTGTATCATCCGTGTTTCTGTCTTGCTGCCCGCACGCGCATGAAAACTGGGCATGTTTGGCCACAGGTTGAAACCTTGATTGCTCAGCGGCCAACGTTGTAGCCAAATAACAAAACAGAACAGGATCGCAGTCACAAAGGCCACGAACAATGATCCTTCGGCCAGTGTCGTAAATTCTGCTTTGTCCACAGGGGATTCAATTTGCAGTACACTGAGCAGAGACGGAATTGGGCTGAACGCATTGTTCAAAACGCCCGATGCAAGGTTAGAGATACCCGCCACAACGTCAAAAATCGGACCAACTTGGTTGTTCAAATTTAGCGTTGAAACAATAAACATCGTTATGAACCCAAAGACCAAAACGCGAAAGCGGTTATACGGCGGGGCATATCGAAATTCTATCAAACTTGGCGAAACAGCCGCATATTCAAAGAAAACAATTGTTGCAGCGAGTAGTGCGAAAATGACAAAGGCACCGAAGCCGCCAATTTCAGGCGAGGCCAGCACAGACGAAGGGAAAGCGATCATGAAGAACGTGATCCCAGCGCGCAACAATGCAGAAAGTAATCGAAATAACAACGATGTCCCCTTAGACCCAGCCAACAATAGCTAATAAAACGGCTCCAGAGGTAGTATGATACTTCTGGAACCGAAAGCAAGATTATTTAAAAGAGTATTTGAGGTATTTGATTACCTTGGAACATTTTTCACAGCCAAGGTGTCGCTTTCGCATAGCTTGCTTCGAATGTGTCGATTGCACTGGCTTTTTGCATTGTCAGGCCAATATCGTCCAATCCGTTCATTAGGCAGTGCTTTTTGAAAGCATCTACTTCGAACGCGAACTCTGTTCCATCCGTTGCACTGACCGTTTGGTTTTCCAAGTCAACACTGATGCGGGCGTTTTCACCCCGCTCTGCATCTTCCATCAAGCGATCAACTGCTGCCTTGTCCAATTTCACTGGCAAGATACCGTTTTTGAAACAGTTATTGTAAAAGATATCTGCGAAGGATGTAGAAATCACAACCTTAATGCCAAAGTCCCTCAGCGCCCACGGCGCATGTTCACGCGATGACCCACACCCAAAATTATCACCGGCGACGATAATCTCTGCACTGCGGTAGGCTGGTTTGTTCAGCACGAAGTCAGCGATTTCGTTGCCCTGATCATCATAGCGCATTTCGTCAAACAGGTTCACGCCCAGTCCAGAGCGTTTGATTGTTTTCAAAAACTGTTTTGGAATGATCATGTCTGTGTCAATGTTGATCAAAGGCATTGGCGCCGCGACGCCCGATACGTTTTCAAACTTTTCCATTATGCCGCTCCTCCGAATGTACGAATGTCTGTCAACTTACCAGTGATCGCAGCCGCTGCTGCCATTGCAGGTGACAATAGATGTGTGCGTCCGCCGCGGCCCTGACGGCCTTCGAAATTACGATTGGAAGTGGCCGCGCAGCGTTCTTCGGGTGCCAGTTGATCTGGGTTCATTGCTAGACACATTGAACACCCCGCCATGCGCCATTCCATACCAGCATCGATAAAGATTTGCGCCAGACCTTCTTCTTCGGCTTGCGCACGCACAAGGCCAGAGCCAGGAACAACCATAGCACGCATGCCATCTTTGATCTTTTGCCCTTTCAAAACTGCCGCAGCGGCGCGCAAATCTTCGATGCGGCCGTTGGTGCATGATCCGATAAAGACAGTATCGATTTCAACATCAGTAAGTTTTTGACCCGGCTTTAGCCCCATATAGGCCAAGCTGCGTTCAACCGCTTCTACTTTGCCGCCTTCAAAATCTGTCGGGCTAGGAACCACGGCATCAATCGGCAAAACATCCTCGGGCGAGGTGCCCCAAGTCACGGATGGTGCGATGTCTTCACCTTTCAGTGTGATCACTTCATCAAAATGGGCGTCTTCGTCGGTATACAAATCTTTCCACTGCTCCATGGCCAAATCCCAGTCAGCGCCTTT
>CALDZS010000318.1 GCA_937944065.1 uncultured Amylibacter sp.
ACAAGTGCGATTAGCAGCGCCAATGTGGTAGTAGACACTGCCAACCAATAGGACCCAAACCAGCGCAAAATTGCGACTGGTTTCAACGGCCACATGAACATCGGCGAGGTTTCGACCGCGCCCTCTGGCTGATAATTCCACGCGCGTTTATTGGTCAAATTTCTATCCCGCGTAGTCCGACTGTTCTTCGTCAAGGATTGCTTTCAGCTCTGACAAATGCGCCTCGGCCATGTCTGGATACCCTTCCAGCTCGGACGCGGTTTTCTCTGCAATCTCGTCTGACAACACGCGCAATGGCTGACCTGTTTGCAAAGATCGAATATAAGTCTCGGCCGCACGTTCAAAATAGTACATTCGGTCAAACGTTTCTGCCACGGTATCGCCAATCACCAAAACCCCGTGATTACCCATGATCATGACTTTTTGCTTTGGATCGGTCAGCAGTGTCGCACACCGCGCACCTTCATCTTCGAATGCTAATCCAGAATAACCATCATCGATCACATACCTATTAAAAAACATTGCCGTGTTTTGATCGACTGGCAACAATCGACTGTCGGCCAAACACGCGAGTACCGTAGCGTGGACAGAATGCACATGCATAACACATCGCGCGTGTGGGCAGGCACGGTGTACTCCGCCATGCAATCCCCACGCGGTAGGATCAGGGGCATTCGGACCTTGCAATGTGTCAGGGTCATTCGCGTCGATCAACAGCATGTCCGATGCTTTGATACGCGAAAAATGGCGTTGATTGGGGTTCATCAAAAACTGTGTGCCATCATCATTCACCGCCAACGAGAAATGATTGGCAACGCCTTCGTGCATATTCAATCGCGCCGTCCATCGAAAGGCTGCAGCCAGATCAATGCGCTGCGATGCATAAGGAAGGTTGGTCAGATGGGTGACATTTGTTTGCATGATAGTTCCCCGTTCATTTTGATCGACCTTAGTCAGAAATTTTCACAGCGCAAACAAAAACCGACCCCTGAATAACAGGGATCGGTTCGCGACGGTGAGTGTGCACCCAACGCATCGGGGAGGTTATTTTACGATATCATAGGCTGGCATACCCAATTCCGCGATATCCAGTCCTGTGATCTCGTGTTCTTCGCTGACACGAATGCCAATCGTCGTTTTCAAGATCATCCAAAGCACCCCACTGGTCACTAACGTAAAGGCAGCAACCACAACGATGGAATATAGCTGAACACCCAGCGACGCTTCACTGTTGGTGATCACTACCGCGAGGGTACCCCAGATACCTGCGAACAAGTGGACAGGGATTGCACCGACGACATCATCAATTTTTAGCTTGTCCAAGAATGGGACACCAAAGACAACGATCACACCGCCTATGGCACCGATTAAGGTTGCCGCACCGATAGATGGTGTCAAAGGTTCTGCCGTGATCGATACCAATCCAGCCAACGCGCCGTTCAGCACCATTGTCAGGTCAGGCTTTTTATAGATTAGTTGCGTTAGGATCAACGCGGTGACCAAGCCACCAGCGGCAGCGGCATTTGTGTTCACAAATATCCGCGAGATGTCGGCGATATCGCCCACTGTGCCCATCGCCAGTTGCGACCCACCGTTAAATCCAAACCAACCCATCCATAGAATGAACGTGCCCAGTGTGGCCAAAGGCAAGTTAGATCCAAGGAACGGTACAACGCGGCCATCTTTAGTATATTTACCTATGCGTGGCCCCAAGATCAGCGCACCTGCTAGGGCTGCCCAACCACCGACAGAGTGTACGACAGTTGATCCAGCGAAATCCAAGAAACCGGCTTGATCCAAGAATCCACCGCCCCATTTCCAAGACGCTTGGATTGGATAGATTAGGCCGGTCAGGACGATCACAAAGAGCAGAAACGGCCATAGCTTAATCCGTTCGGCCAAAGTGCCTGACACGATCGACGCAGTCGCCGCGCAGAACATCAATTGGAAAAAGAAGTCTGATCCGACAGAGGCGTAAGTCAGATCAGTAGCACTTGCAGCAACGCCGACCGGCTCTAGGCTGGTTGGGCTAAACGCGCCTAGTACATTCGTGATTGTCCAAGCATCCCCTGGATACATCAGGTTAAACCCGACGATATAATAGGCAATACAGGCCAATCCAAATAGGCCCATGTTTTTTGTCAACTGCATGGTAACGTTTTTGGATCGGACCAAGCCCGCCTCTAGCATTGAAAAACCTGCTGCCATCCAGAACACTAAGAACCCGCCCATCAGGAACAGCAATGTGGTCAGTATGTAGCCAGATTCATCAAACGATGCGGGCCCAGCAAGGGCCGCAGTCGGAAGGGACGCACCCACAACAAGGGCACCATATTTAAGTGGTTTCATTAGTCTATCTTTCTGTTTCTTTCCAAGATCTCTCACAGCGCGGCCTCGCCCGTTTCGCCAGTCCGAACTCGGACGGCTTGTTCCACATCCATAACGAAAATCTTTCCGTCGCCGATCTTGCCTGTTTTTGCTGTCGCCTCGAGCGTTTCAACAACGGCATCGACAACGCTGTCTGGTACAACCAGGTCTAGTTTGATTTTCGGGACAAAGTTCACGGCATATTCGGCACCGCGGTAAATTTCTGTATGGCCAGACTGTGTGCCGTACCCTTTGATTTCGGTTACCATCATGCCTGTGACGCCTGCAGCACTCAGTGCTTCGCGGACTTCCTCCAGCTTGAATGGTTTGATTGTTGCAATGATTAACTTCATGTTATCCTCTTGTTTCCCCGCGGCCATCGGCGCGTCTGGGCTTAGGAAAGGATCACTGACCTGATTTTACAATTTTCATCGGGTGAAAATTCATGATTTTCTTCATTTATGCCTAATATTTGACCACTGATTAATAAATGACTATATAATAGGCATAATTTCTCTGGTTTATTTTCTCTTACACCTTCGCAAATCAATCAAAGACGACTATCTTGTGGCAAACAGACCCCGATAAGGTGGCGCAGGCAGATGACAGATAAAAGTGGCAAGAAAATTGGATTGGTGGCGCCCAAGCGGCATTTCCCTGATACCAAGGCGCCAAAAAAGCGCGCACCCAAAAAGACAACAACAAATCTGAACTTTTTGAAATCAGGATCTGGTTCAAAACGAAAACGCAGGCGCAAAAAGCCGCCCGCGAATATATTTGTGCGTGCCATTCGTTGGTTTGGAAATCTTATCTGGTGGATTGTTTCACGGTTCACATTGGTCGGCGGATTGGTTCTGGCAATCGCAACGCTGTATTTCTATTCAACCCTACCGAATGCAGCTGGACTGATGGACGAACGGCAGCGCGGATCAGTGACGATGATGGATGGCGCAGGCAAAGTATTTGCATGGCGCGGCGATCAATTTGGCGGACTTGTGCGCCCCGAAACGGTATCACCGCATTTAAAGAACGCAGTGATCGCAACAGAGGATAAGCGATTTTATCGTCATGTCGGCATCAGTTTTCGTGGCATCGCCGGCGCGATCCGCACCAACATGCGCGAAGGACGATCCGCCCTGTCAGGGCATGGCGGGTCAACCATCACTCAGCAAGTGGCGAAAGATGCATTCTTTCTAGAGTTACCCGGTAAAGAGCGGAAAATCAAAGAAGTACCGATGGCCCTAGCGATGGAGCTGAAATACACAAAGGACGAAATCCTGACCATGTATTTGAACCGCGCCTATTTGGGTGCAGGATCAAACGGGTTTGAGGCGGCCAGCCAAAGATATTTTGGCAAGTCCGCGAATTTCGTAACCCCAGCCGAGGCGGCTATGTTGGCCGGCTTGCTAAAAGCGCCGTCAACATATGCCCCAACGCGTAATCTACAACGATCGCAAAAACGCGCTGGATTGATTATTGGCCTGATGCAGGAGCAAGG
>CALDZS010000319.1 GCA_937944065.1 uncultured Amylibacter sp.
GAGGTCAGGCGGGTTTGAATCTCTGCGATTACGGCCTGCTCAGCCGTTCCATACTCATTGCCCGCTGGGACTTCTTCGCCAAATTTGGAACGGCAAAATTTCGTGATGCGGCTGACAAAGTTGCCTAAGACATCGGCCAAATCTTTGTTCACGCCTTGTTGGAAATTATCCCACGTGAATTCACTGTCAGAGCTTTCGGGAACATGGGTCATCAACCACCAACGCCAGTAATCGGACGGTAAGATTTCCAGCGCTTCGTTCATGAACACGCCGCGTCCTTTAGAGGTCGAGAATTGCCCACCGTCATAGTTGAGGTAGTTGAAGGATTTGATGAAATCGACCAGCTTCCACGGCTCGTTCGAGCCTTTGATCGTGGCGGGAAAGGACAGCGTGTGGAATGGAACGTTATCTTTGCCCATGAACTGGACATAATGCACGTCATCTGCACCTTTGTCGGTGCGCCACCAACGCTCCCAGTCCGCGTCAGGTTTGCCATGTGCCTCTGCCCATTCGGCGGTGGCCGCGATATATTCGATGGGAGCGTCGAACCAAACGTAGAACACTTTGCCTTCCATACCGTCCCAGTCCGCGTCGCCTTTTTTAACCGGCACGCCCCAGTCCAGATCACGGGTAATGCCACGATCCCGCAGGCCGTCACCATCGTGCAACCATTTCTTGGCAATGGATGTGGTCAGGATTGGCCAGTCAGTTTTGGATGAAATCCAAGCATCCAATTCATCGCGCAGGTTTGATTGCTTTAGAAACAGATGCTTTGTTTCGCGGACTTCTAAATCAGTTGACCCGCTGATGGCAGAGCGTGGGTTGATCAGATCGGTTGGATCAAGCTGTTTGGTGCAGTTTTCGCATTGATCCCCGCGCGCGCCATCGTAACCGCAATTCGGGCATTCGCCTTCGATATAGCGATCTGGCAGATAGCGGCCATCGGCGTTGGAATAGACTTGTTTTTCCATCACTTCGTCGATCAGGCCTGCCTCGAACAACTTGCCTGCGAAATGCTGCGTCAGCTTGTGATTTTGGGGGGATGAAGAGCGGCCAAAATGATCGAAGGATAATCCGAACCCTTTGGCCAAATTCGCCTGTACTTCATGCATTTCTGCACAGAATTCAGCCACGTCTTGGCCTGCCTTCGCAGCTGCCAATTCAGCAGGCGTTCCATGTTCATCTGTGGCACAGATGTACATCACCTCGTGTCCGATGGCGCGGCAGTAACGGGCGTATACATCTGAGGGCAATTGCGATCCGACTAGGTTGCCAAGATGTTTGATCCCGTTGATATACGGCAAGGCAGAGGTGATGAGTGTGCGTGTCATAGGTCAAATCAATTCATTGGTTAGACGATCATTTACCCTAGCGCGCCCGAAACCTCTAGTCGAGATTTTTGCGTTTGATCAATTTGCTGATGGTAAAAGAGGTGCGCGGTAAATACCGGTATTTGGTGCGATCTTTGCGGGATGGGCGCGCCAACATGCGTGATACGCTGAAAAACACCATAACCACATGTGCTGCTGACAGGAAATAGAACAGCGCGCCGGGGCCGAATGCTTGGATCAGCGACGATGTGACAAGGGGGCTGAAGATCGCGCCGACACCATAAAGGAACATTAGGCTGGCATTCAATTCAACCCGTGTTTCCAAAGGGGCGAAATCGTTGGCATGGGCGGCAGAGACCGAAAAGATAGGGAAGGTTGATGCGCCAAACAAAAATGCAAATACATACAAGGTCAGGGGGCTGCCAGCAGATGTCATGCCCAATAGACCGCTGATGACTATGGATGCCACGGACAACCAGATTAACACCCAACGACGGTCATATTTGTCGGCCAACGCGCCTGCCGGGAATTGGGCAACCGCGCCGCCGATCAGAACCGTGGCTAGAAACCCACCGATTTGGGATGGGGTTAAACCTACCTCTACGCCATAAACAGGCCCAACCATACGAAATGAAGACGAGGTGACACCTGCGATCATGACCCCTGCGGCCCCCAAGGGCGAGGTGATTGCGGTGCGGATCGGGTGCAGACGCGGTGCCTTTGGCACCACCGGTTCTTGGTTGGCGGTCAGCGTTAACGGGAAGATGCAAGCACACGCCATGATCGCCAAGATATTGTACGACATGTAGGCGGCAGGTTCCAAAAACGCGATCATTGTTTGTGCCAAAGCAGAGGCGCCGATATCAACCACGCGGTATGCGCCCAAAACCCGCCCGCGCGTGCCGTTTGTGACCTTTGACTGGAACCACGCTTCGATCACGGTATAGCAACCAGCCACGCACATGCCCGACAGCACGCGTAGGCAGGCCCAGAACCAAGGCTCGATATAAATCGGATGGGCCAAGGCACCGATGGCACCCATTGCCGCGAAGACGGAAAAAGTTCGTGAATGGCCGACATTGCCGACGAGCCTTGGTGCCCACCAGCAGCCCAGGAAAAATCCCAAGAAATGCGCGGATCCCAACAACCCAATCATTGTCGTGCTGAAGCCTGATTTGATCCCTGACAATGCATCCAATGGGCCGATGGCACCCGATGACAACTGCAGCAGGGTGATCGAGATTAAAAGTGCCGCAAAGGATATGAGCAACCGCATGACGCGAACCGTTTATCGTTTGGAAAACTGTTACAAGATTAATGCATCTTTACCAGATGAAAATTCACGGCTTGGATTATTTTCCAGATACGCGCGCGCGGATGTCGATGATCAGAAACGGCGAAACTTCGTTGATGAAGCCGTCTGCGCCAAACTCGCGCCGATCAAGGCGGCCAGAAATTTGTAAAATCAGATCATCCAGATTGTCGGGCGAGCTGCCTTTTGGGCGAAACAATTCTGCGGTTAACACCAACGGTTTCGTCACGCCTTTTATGGTGGCAACCCCGTTCAACCGTGCTTTGTTCCCAGACCCAGTGACCGTTTCGGACTGAAAGGTAATTGTGGGAAAGTTGTCCACGTCCAAAACTGATGGCCCACGCAAAGCCTCTGCTGCAAACGGCAGCGGGGTTCGTGCGCTGGTCGCGTCCATCCGCACCGACACTGACGAGTTTGCAACAGTTTGAAAATCGATCACAAGATCAATGTCATAGGATTGAAACTGTCCGCGCAGCTTTTGCGACCCCAAAGAATAGCCAAAGCCAACTTTGCTATTCGCCTTGTCCACCACATACGTACGCGGCGCGGCTAGCGCGGGTAACGAAAGACATAGGAAAACGGCGAATGTGATAAGGGCACGCATGTTGCGACCTTATCACATCCAAGGGTTTAGGAAAATGAACTTGGCGTGATTTCGCGTGCGATGGCGTCTAGGACGGCATTTACAAATTTCGGCTCTTTTCCGTCTGGGAAAAACGCTTTGGCCACATCGACAAATTCTGTGATCACGACCTTTGGCGGTGTGGTTGCCAGTACCAGTTCTGCACCGGCCGCACGGAAAAGGGCGCGAATTGTGGGATCAATACGATCTATCGGCCAATTGGCAGTCAGGGCTTTGTCCGTCAATTGATCGATCTTTGCTTGTTGGTTCACCGCTTCGAATAGCAGTTTTTCAAACAGATCAGCATCGCCTTCGGCCCAATCAACGCCTTCCATAGTGGCACCAAAACGATGGGTTACAAACTGCTCGCGCACATCATCCAAGTCTTGATCGGATGCTTCCATCTGGAACAAGGCTTGCACAGCGTACAACCTTGCGGCAGATTTCATCTGCATTTTAGAATTTTTGCTCATGTATTATTTTGCCCGTCATCACGCTTGGCCATGATGATATGTTCAGAGGAAGGTTTGAAACCGATGCCTTTGGTGTGGCCAGAAACGGCACGCGATAGTTGGATTAGTTTTAATGCAGCTGTGGCCGCTGCGGAGCCATAGTTATCGCGTTTGGCCGCGGCGGTCTTTTTGATTTGTTTTTCGGTTTCAGCGCCAATAATGGCCGTGCCTACACAGTGCCCTTGGGACGCAATGGACTGAAGCGCGCGCAAGCTTTCGGCATAAATCACCGTTTGCATATCGTTGTCCGCTTGGATGGCACCCAACACTACGAACCCGTCGAATTTGCCAGAGTTGATGAGGAGTCTCAGGGCAGGGGCGCAATCTAGAACGCCGGCCACTTGAAAAATCTCAAAGCTGGCATGCGCGGCATTGATGACACCGCGGGCCTTGTCCACCAATGCTTCTGACACATCGGGGAAATATTCTGACGTTAAAATCGCGATGCGCGGTGCGTCAGCGCCGAAATCAAATCCGACCTCTTTATCTTTTCTTGATCCAAGCATTATCAAAGCCCTTATATGTCTCGCATTTCGATCAGCCTTGCCACATAGCGTGCCAACGTGTCGATTTCCAAATTTATGTCGTCGCCTACTTGGGCGGTTCCCCAAGTGGTGTTTGTTTTTGTGTGTGGGATCAGGTTCACGTCGAATTGGGTGGGCGTTACATCATTAACTGTCAGTGACGTGCCGT
The DNA here is from genome assembly GCA_937944065.1 of uncultured Amylibacter sp. Taxonomy (GTDB): domain Bacteria; phylum Pseudomonadota; class Alphaproteobacteria; order Rhodobacterales; family Rhodobacteraceae; genus Amylibacter. The sequence continues at coordinate 4,471 of CALDZS010000319.1, forward strand.
TCAATGTGACGGAACCTTTTTCCGCTATAAAGCGCGCCAATGGTGGTGGGACGTCAAATGTGATCCGCGTACTGTCGCCGTCGTCCACCATATTCGCGATTTGCGCCAACCCATCAACATGGCCAGAAACCAGATGCCCGCCCAATTCATCGCCAAGTTTCAAGGCGCGTTCCAGATTAACTTTGCCACCCTCGATCCAGCCACCTTTGATCGACGCTATCTTGGTTTTGGAAACGGATTCAGCGGATACCTCTACATCGAACCAGTTTTGGCCATTGTCGGTTCCCATTGCAATCACGGTTAAACACACACCGTCGCATGCAATTGATGCGCCCAAATCGATTGTTGCCGGATCAAAGTTGGTGGCTATGCGCGCACGCAAATCGCCGCGCTGCTCCAGCTGGGTCACCGTACCAATGTCTGTAACTATTCCCGTAAACACGTTGGTGTCATCCTTTGTTCTGCGCCATGCACTATATTCTGTTTGGCGAGGGTGCAAGGCGATCCGCACCTGCTGCATAGGCTATTATTTACGGTTTGATCCGTTTCTGATATCTCTTTACCTTAGAATTGCCTCAAATTTAACTTATGTTTTTTCTATAGGCAGGCAAATGCTTACATTTTGTTCAAGTTGAACATATATCTAACGCTGACATAGTTGATTGGTAACACCCTGAAGATGGTAAACAGTACCGGAGAGAATAAAAGTTTCCTATTTTTACAGGGCCCACACGGCCCGTTTTTCTACGAGCTTTCAAAGATTATCCAAACCGCTGAATCCAAGGTCGAAAAGATCGGGTTCAATCAGGGCGACCGCCACTATTGGCGTGATAAGTCCACCTATACCGCATATGACGGAACGCCTGCCGATTGGGCAGACTACATCGCCACTAAACTGTCGAATGGTGTCACGGATATTGTCGTGTATGGCGATGTGCGCCCATTTCACAAAACAGCCATCGCACTGGCCAAAGCGGCTGGCGTCACTGTGCACTGCTTTGAAGAAGGGTATTTGCGCCCTTATTGGGCAACATACGAGCGTGGCGGGGTGAACGGGCATTCACGCCTTATGGATATGAGCGTTGATGACATGCGCCAAGTGCTGGCCAAGATTGATGAAAACCAGCCCGAGGCCCCCGCGCGATGGGGCGATATGCGCCGACATGCATTGTATGGGGCAATCTATCATTGGCATGTTATGTTTCGAAACAATGCTTACCCGCATTATGAAACGCACCGCGATGTGGCCGTTGGCAAAGAATGGAAATATCATTTAAAAAAACTGGTCGGCATGCCGTTACAATCGGTGCGTCGTGTCCGTGCGATGCGTCGTCTAAAGCGATCAGGTCATGCATATCATTTGGTTTTGTTGCAATTGGCGCATGACGCCTCAATCCAAAGTCATTCTGACTATTCGAACTCAATTGAGTTCCTGACCGACTGTATGAGAAGTTTTGCGGCAAGCGCGCCCAAACATCATCATCTGGCGATCAAGGCACACCCGCTAGAGGATTACCGCGTACCGCTGGAACGCATCACGCTAGATTTGGCGCGTGAGTACAACTTAGACAACCGTATTCATTTTGTTCGGGGCGGCAAGTTGGCAGAATTGCTGGATTATGCGCGGTCGGTTGTCACGGTGAATTCGACAGCAGCCCAACAAGCTTTGTGGCGCGGGTTGCCTGTGAAATCGTTGGGACAAAGTGTCTATTCGAAACCAGAGTTTACATCATCCCAAACATTGGATGGTTTTTTTGAAAATCCCTTCAAGCCAGATTTGAACGCTTACCGCGATTATCGCAGGTATTTGTTGGCGACATCACAAGTCACGGGCGGGTTTTATGCACGCAAAAGCCGTGTTCGATTGGCGCGCCAAGTGGTTGATATGGTGCTGTCTGAAAAGGACCCGTACCAATTGTTGGCAGAGTCAGATGCAGCCCCAGTTCAACAGCTAAAACTTGTTCTGTAAGTTCTAAAACTTCTTTGTTAGACACGCGGTGAAAGTGTGATATTTACACGCAGAACATGTATTGTCTTGGGGATTCTTCAATATGCGAATTGGGTTTGTTAAATTTTTGGCTTTGGCCATAACATCGTTGGCAATTGCGGGCTGTAGCACATTGCCACGTGTCGGTCCTAACAAATCAGAGATTTACAGAGGCAGTGTGAATAAAGACGGAAATGCCTATGTGCTGGCCGTCGATAGTCGCGTTGCCAAGTTTGCCAATTTAGCCGCGCAATCAGGGTTTAGTGCAGAATTCAGAAACGCAGGCGCGGTTGTTACCGACCTTGTCCGGTCTGGCGATGTGTTGGTTATCTCAGTCTACGAAAACGTCGAAGCGGGCGTTCTTGGCACCGCTGGTGTGCCATCCAACCTATCCGAAATCCAAGTGGACCGGTCTGGCAACATCTTCGTTCCATATGCGGGGCGCATCAAGGCCGCTGGACGGACCCCTGATAATTTGCGCCGCATCCTGACGAGCGCGCTGGCCAGCCAAACACCCGATCCGCAAGTCATCGTGCGCCGCGCGGCTGGTGACGGATCGACGGTTTCAATTATCGGGTCTGGCGCCCAAGGTGTCTATCCGATCAGCCAAGGCACGACGCATCTGTCTGGCATGCTGGCACTTGCTGGCGGTGTGACGACAGAGCCCGAAAATACACGCATCTCTATCGTGCGTGGGTCCCGCCGTGGATCAGTTTGGTTGCGAGACCTATATAATGACCCAAAGCAAGATGTGCATTTGCGCCCTGGTGATCGCATTATTGTAGAACAAGATATTCGCCGTTTCACAGTGTTGGGTGCCATTTCGACCCAAGGTCTGACAACATTTCCAAAACCCACGATGAATGTGTTAGAGGCGGTTGCCTATGCTGGCGGTCTGTCCGGTCAAACATCAGATCCGACCGGGGTGTTCGTTCTGCGTGACGAGGTGGGTTCTGTCGCCAACACGGTTTTGGCGCGCAATGATATTCGTGGCACAGCACGCATGGCTTATGTCTTGAACTTAACCAAAGTGAACGGCCTGTTCACCGCACGGGACTTTCAGCTGCGCGATGGCGACACTATTTACGTGACCGAAGCGCCTTACTATCAGTTCACAAAAATCCTAAGCTCGTTGATCACACCGATTGGCAACGCGGCAACGATCCAAAACGCTCTGCAGTAATATGAGTGATAAGGCTTTGAAAGGGCGGGGCAAGGAACAGCCTCGCCTTTTTGTTTTCAGTCTTGGTCTTTTGTTTCGCCGCCGTATCCGCCGTATTTTGATAGCCCATGGTTGGACGGTTTCTTTCGGCGTACCGCGCAAAGGCGTCGATCTGGTCGGCGTTTGGGGGCGCAAAAAGACCGCGCGCCGTGGCGATTGGATTGCCAAGAAACGCAACGTGGATTTGATTACAATCGAAGACGGTTTTTTGCGGTCTATCAAAACGGGTCGTCAGGGTGAACCCGGACTTAGCTTGGTTTTGGATCGCCAAGGCATTTATTTTGACACTAACGCGCCGAACGATTTGCATGACCTGATGATTGCATCGCGCAAAGCCCCCGAAGAACAGCTGGCAGAGGCGGCGCGCGGTATCGCGTTGTTACGTCAAACGGGGCTTAGCAAATATAATGCGACGCAATCAGATGTGCCAGATTTGCCAGATGAATATGTATTAATTGTCGATCAAACCTGTGGAGATGGGGCAATCACATTGGGTGGGGCGACCTCTGACAGCTTCGCAGATATGCTGGCAGCTGCGCGTGCGGATCATCCTAATATTGCGGTTGTGATTAAAACCCATCCTGAAACAAATGCGGGCAAGCGGGCGGGGCATTACTCACAGTCTGATTTGGCCGAAGGGGATGTTCTGTTGGATGGCCCTGTTTCACCTTGGGATCTTTTTGAGACTGCCAAAGCAATTTATTGTGTGACCTCGCAATTAGGGATGGAAGCGATATTCGCCGGCAAACGTCCCATCGTGTTCGGCAAGCCATTTTATGCAGGCTGGGGGCTGACCGAAGACCGCCACCCAGACGCGCAATTCAAAAGTTTGCGCACACCTGAACATTTGTTTTGGGCGGCGTATCTTAAATATACTTTGTGGTACGATCCCATCACGGATCAGCCCTCCACGTTCGAAGCAACTGCACGTAATCTTCAGGCCAAAAAACGCCATTGGGATTTCGCCCGAACACCGATTGCAGCGGCGCACATGCGGCTTTGGAAACGTGGGTTTATGCGGCGTTATTTCCAGTCTGACAGTTCGGTAGAGTTTTCGAACATAGACGAGGCAGCAGCCTCGATCGCCTCGGCCGGTGGTGGCAAGGTTATCGTTTGGGCAAACGCAAGCAATCCAAAATTGCAAGATGCGGCGGAGCAACGCGATGTGGTCGTTTGGAAGGTCGAAGACGGTTTTTTACGATCCGCAGGTTTGGGCGCACAGCTGGTGCAGCCTTGTTCGTTGGCGTTAGACGATTTGGGCATATACTATGACCCTTCCCAACCCAGTCGATTGGAACAGTTGATCCAAACCTCTGACACGCTCAGTAAGCATGATTTGGCACGCGCAAAGGCAGTGCGCGAAACATATGTTTCGTTGAACTTGTCCAAGTATAATTTGCAAAACACTGTGCATGACTTTTCCCCAAAGAAGGGTCAAAAGGTGACTTTGGTTCCAGGGCAGGTCGAAGATGACGCATCGATCCTGACAGGCGCAAGCAAAGTTAAAACCAACAAAGATCTTGTGTGGGCCGCGCGCCAAAAATTTCCAGATGATTTCATAATTTACAAGCCGCACCCAGATGTAGAGGCGGGGTTGCGCACAGGGATTATTGCGCGCGATGAATTACACGGTGTGGTCGACGCTGTGGCTGATAACGCGGATATCGCTGATCTGATTGCGCGCGCCGACCGTGTGGTCACCATAACGTCGTTAACTGGATTCGAGGCGTTGATGCGTGGCAAACAAGTTGTTTGTTACGGCGCGCCATTTTACGCGGGCTGGGGATTGACCGAAGATGTTGGTACCGCGCCAGAGCGTCGAACAGCCAAGCCCAGTTTGGATGCGTTGGTGCACGCAACCTTAATCGACTATCCGATGTACTGGGATCCAGTCACCCAAGATCCCTGCAGCGTAGAGGCTGTGTTGCACAGGTTCGCCGTTGGTGAACTGGGATCAGGTGGTGGTAAAGGCACCAAGATGCTGTCGAAACTGCAGGGTGTCTTCGCCAGTTACGCCCATTTATGGCGGTGATTAACCTGCCACGTTCGGTATCCAGCGGCACATGGTATCACCTTGCAGAACCTGTTGATCAGCCAATGTAAATCTGGGCGCATCTGATAGGGAACCCAACCCCAGATCAGCCGTCGCGCCGAGCCCGTCATTCCCGATTAACACTCCTGCATGAAAGGTGACCAACTGGTCGACCAGACCCGCGCGCAACAGGGATGCCGCCAATGTTCCACCGCCTTCGCACAGAACACGGTTCAACCCATACGAGCCCAGATGTTCAAGGCATTGGGCGATATCAATACACCCCTCGCGATCCGTGGCACAGGCAATTAATTTTGCGCTGGTCTGTGCCCATTCAGAGGTGTTCGCACCTGCCGCATGGCACATTAAAACAGGAGTCTCGTTCGCGGTGTTCAACATTGAAAGCGTTGTTGGCAGCGACAACTGACTGTCCAGAACGATCCTGACAGGCGATCTATCCGTCAGGCCTGCCAATCGCACGCGCAGATCAGGATCGTCCAATTGCGCAGTGCGGCGTCCGACCAGTATACCGTCATGTTTTGTGCGCAACATATGAACATAAGCGCGCGAAGCAGAGTTGGTTATCCATTGGCTGTCGCCAGATGGTGTTGCAATCTTTCCGTCTAAACTGCTGGCCAGTTTTAGTGTCACCATTGGGCGGCCCTTGCCAAGGCGGGAAAAGAAACCTTGATGAGCGGTGGTCGCCTCGTCCTTTAGGCAATTTTCTCGGACATCTATGCCTGCATGTTTCAACGCAGCAATACCTTTGCCCGCAACACGTGGATCAGGATCAGAAACGGCGATGACAACACGCGCGACACCCGCCTTGATCAACGCTTGTGTGCATGGGCCCGTTTTACCTTGATGCGCACAAGGTTCCAGCGTGACATAGGCCGTGGCGCCTTTTGCGCGCGACCCTGCTTGGGCCAGCGCGACAGTTTCGGCGTGCGGGCGGCCTGTGGGTTTTGTCCAGCCGCGGCCAACTGGGATATCACCTTGAACGATGACGCATCCGACTGCGGGGTTCGGGGCGGTTTGGCCCAGGGCACGCGTGCCCAACGACAATGCCAACCGCATCCATCGTTCGTCAGCCGCATCCGTCTGCATGATTATTTCTTTTCGTCTTTTGTGGGTGGGCGCAGCTCGTGAACAAATTCTTCAAAATCGTCCGCGGCTTGGAAGTTTTTATAAACCGACGCGAACCGCACGTAAGCAACCGTATCAATGCGCGCCAACGCATCCATTACGATTTCGCCAATTTTATCGCTGTCGACATCGCTGTCACCCAGGCTTTCTAGGCGGCGGACAATACCGCTGATCATCTGGTCAATACGCTCTGGGTCTATCGGGCGTTTTTGCAGTGAAATACGGATAGAACGATCCAACTTATCGCGATCGAAATCTTCGCGTTTGCCGTTCTTTTTAACCACAACCAAGTCACGTAATTGCACGCGTTCATAGGTGGTAAAACGTCCAGAGCAGGCAGGGCAAAACCGACGACGACGGATTGCTACGTGATCCTCGGCGGGACGGCTGTCTTTGACTTGGGTGTCTGTGTTTCCACAAAAAGGGCATCTCATTGGGCCTGCTCCTGGGGTCGTTTCTTATTTTTGTTGCGCTATCTATATCGCACGAGGCAGGGCTTGGGTAGGGTCAAGAAATTTCCACTACATCATGTGGCACGATCACCATAGTGGGTATATTTATCCCTCCATCGCCTGTCGCCAATGGACGCGGCACAAGCTTTCATACGTGTCATTGCCGCCGATCAAAATCTGATCACCGCCTGCTTGAACGGCCCCATCTGCATCTTTGCGCACCACCATAGTGGCTTTCTTTCCGCAATGACAAATGGTTTTCACCTCGCGCATTTCATCAGACAGCGCCAATAGCGCGGCAGAACCGGGAAATGCTTTGCCCAAGAAATCAACACGCAGGCCATAACACATGACGGGCACTGACAAGTCGTCGACAGCGCAGGCCAGTTGCCAAACTTGATCTGGGGTTAAAAACTGCGCCTCGTCGATGAAAACACAGGCGTAATCCGTGTCCTCTTTGGCTTGTTTAATTATGGCGAACATATCGCTTTGCGGCGTGTAACGCGTCGCCGATTGCGCGATCCCGATGCGCGATGCAATTTGGCCGGCACCCGCGCGGTCATCATGTGCGGCGGTCAGCAAAAACGTCTGCATCCCGCGTTCGCGGTAGTTATAAGATGCTTGCAACAAGGCCGTCGATTTGCCCGCATTCATTGTGGAATAATTGAAATAGAGTTTTGCCATGTCCGCGTCCTTAGTGTCGAACAATACTCGCGCAACTGGCCAATTTTGGCAAGTTGAGATGGACGAAATCGCAACCTTTTAGCGCGCTCTAAGCCAGCCGTTCCAGCGCTGATTTTGACGATATTATGGCGTTAACCTTGCATTAACTTTGATAGTTCGCCTTATTCATTAACGCTGTACCATCAACTTTAAACAAGTTTGTTTAAAGGACGCGTAAAATGCGAGTGTTGGTGATGGCGATGAGTGTGATGATGACGAATGCTGCAATGGCAGACGGGTTTGGCGAAAGGTTTGATCAACTTGACCTGTCGCGTTGGACTGTGGCGCAATATGAATTCAAACATCCAAGCTTTGACACAGATTGGAACCGATCGCAGGTGCAGGTGGATCAAGGTCTGATGCTACAACTTGATCCGCAAGCGGGACGCGAAAACCGCTTTGTCGGCGGATCTATCCGCACCCATGCAACCCATCACTACGGTCGGTTCGAGGCGGTAATGCAACCCGCGCGCGGGGCAGGTGTGGTCACTGGGTTCTTTACCTATACGGGGCCCCATTACGGCACGCGCCATGATGAAATAGATATCGAATTTCTGGGTAAAAACACCAACCAAATCCATCTCGCGACATTTGTTGATGGCAAGCTGTGGAACAAATTCATCGACCTGCCGTTCGATGCGTCTGACGCGCCACGAACTTACGCGTTTGAATGGGATGCGGATGCGGTGCGTTGGTATGTCGAGGGTCAGATGATCTATGAACGCCGCGCGGCTGACGGTGCTATCCCGTCACTGCCGGGGCAAGTTTACGCTAACCTATGGGCGGCAGACCCGTCGATCAAAAGCTGGTCTGGATTGGCGCGCCAAGGGATCAGTGCACACGCAAAAGTCACAGCGATCAACGTCACTGCATTAGTTACGCCTGACAGCTAGTCCGCCTCGACCAACGCTTTGAGATTGCCCAAGCCCTCGTCATAGTCTGCTGCGATCATGCGTTTCATCACCACCCCGAACAGGCGCCCTACGGGGCCAGCGCCCATATCCGTGCTCATACCCCAAGTCGCGGTGGTTTTGCCATCTGCCTCGACAAAATCCCATGTGGCTGATCCGCCGCCCATATCGCCAAAATCCAGTGCGGTGGTGATGTGGCTGTTTTCAACTACTTTGGTGATTTCCAAAGAGCCTGATCCGACATTTTTATGCTCGCTGTCCCAAGCCATCGTCGCGCCCAGTCCCATCGGAATATCGTTATAGGTCAATTTGGTCTGTGGATCATGGTGCAACCACGGTGACCATGGCACATTGGCGGACAGGTTCGCGACATGAGGATAGATTTTGGCCGCAGGGGCGTCGATTTGAATTGATCGCGCGATCGAAATTTCGCGCGGCAGCATCATACCGATAATCGCAAGCACTGCGACGATCGCCAACAGGCTGATGAACACTCGTTTTAGAATACGCATAATGACCTCCTTAGATCAGATGCAGTACCACCAGTGTAATCACGGCTGGTACCGCTTGGACAAACAAGATCTTGCGGCTGGCGGTGGCGGCACCGTACAGCCCCGCGATCAGGACGAATAACAGAAAACAGGTCGCGACATTCACCGACCATATCGGGTCGTTGATGAACATTGACCAGATTAGACCATATGCGAGGAACGCATTATACAGCCCCTGGTTCGCAGCCATGGCTTTGGTCGGGGTGAACAGGTCTTTGGGGAAGCTGGCAAAGATTTTTGGCCCGCGGGTTTCCCACGCAAACATTTCGAACCAAGCGATATACAGGTGTAGGGCGGCGATTAAGCCTACTAGAATTGTTGCAATGACACTCATGAGGCGTTCCCTTTGATAAAATTTGTGCTCTTAACTTAGTTGGATGACCTTTTACATGAAAGTGTTTTATGAAACGGTGGCCAGTATAGTAACGGACGTGGAGTAAATTGAGATGAAATTATTTAAAACAATAGGTGTGACTGCAGCTGCTACACTGCTTGCAATGCCAGTATTCGCGAATGATACAGAGGCCGCATTAAAGGCGATCTATGGCAAAAAAATCTATGACAAAGCTGGCTATGTCCTTATTCGAAAAACAGGTAGAGTGTCTGGTCGCTATGGGAAAAAGAAATTGGCCGGAAACTGGGTCATGCGTGACGGATTATTCTGTCGTACGGTTTCATTGGGTGACAGTAAGAAAAGAACATCATGCCAAGAGCTTTCCTTGATCGATGGAGGCGTAGTTTTCACGGACAAACGTGGCGCAAACGGAAAACCGAGGGTGTATACGTTTAATAAACCATAGGTTTTGTAAAACACTGACCTAGTAAATGACTAAGATGAATTTCTTTGCAAAGCGCCTTCCCGGGGGAAGGTCAGGCGCGGGCTTAACGTCCCATATCCTCATCCAGCCATTTAACTGCGATACTTAGCGTTGCTTTAGTCAAACCGTTACCTAATTGCACGTGAAGAACACTGGCCACGGCCTTGAGAAACTACTAACTGACCAGATAAATCAAAAGAATGGCGGCTGTGGACTGCCTCACCGTTTGCTCTGATGGTAGTCATCGAAATTGGAAGCGTGCCTTGCGCGATAAGTTCTATAAAAATCCAATTCTTTGAAATTGGATCAAGATAACCATCTACGTAATTTCCCACGCCGATCTCTTGTCCCATTCGAGATCTACTTCCATCATCATAATTTGTTATTATGAAATTTGGAATTATAGATGGGAAAGAGCATTCATGAGTTACTATTTCTGCGTTTAATGCCACAGGAACAGACAAGGCGAGTAATGTCACAAATGACAGTTTCGAGATCACTGATCCAAGAAACTCCGCAACGTGCGAGACCGACTTGGATGCTTCAACTTACGAAGCGCCTTCGCCTCGATCTGACGGATGCGCTCGCGGGTCACGCTGAACTGTTGTCCAACCTCTTCCAACGTATGATCCGTGTTCATGCCGATACCAAAGCGCATGCGCAACACGCGGTCTTCGCGCGGGGTCAGCGATGCCAACACCCGTGTTGTGGTTTCTTTCAGGTTGCCCTGAATGGCGCTGTCCAGCGGTAGGATTGCGTTTTTGTCTTCAATGAAGTCGCCCAACTGGCTGTCTTCTTCGTCACCAATAGGGGTTTCCAAAGAAATCGGTTCTTTGGCGATCTTCATCACC